>JACZSB010000302.1 GCA_022574435.1 Fidelibacterota bacterium | reverse complement strand
GACAGATAGTGCAACAGGTCAAGGGTCTCCAGGGCTGCGGCGGCATCCAAGTTTCCGGTGGGCTCATCGGCCAGTATGATGTCGGGGTTTTTCACCACTGCCCGGGCAATAGCCACCCGCTGTTGCTCGCCGCCGCTCAATTCCCGGGGATAATGGTGCACCCGTTCCGACAGTCCCACGTCGTCCAGGGCCGAGTAAGTGCGCTCACGGATCTCCCGGCGGTGCAGTCCCATAATATGCAGGGGCAATGCCACATTATCGTACGCATTCCGGTCGGGCAGCAGACGAAAGTCCTGGAATACCAATCCTAAGGTGCGCCGCAGCCCGGGAATACGGTTACGGCGGATGCGGCTGGTGATGTAGCCGTTAATTTCAACTTCCCCCTCCTGGGGTACCAGTTCTGCGTACATCAGCTTAAGCACGGTGGACTTGCCCGCCCCGGACGGCCCCACCAGAAAAGCGAGCTCCCCGGCGTTAATTTTGAAATTAATATCAAATACGCCCGGGCCGCGCTGGTAAGTCAGGGAAACATTTCGCAGCTCGATCATGGTGGAATTTACAAGCGTCCGGTTACTCCGGTGCTTCAGTTTACTCCCAAACCATCAAGGCTGAACATGTAAATGGTGAAGGCGGCATAAACCGCCAACAGCACCAGGCCCGAATATCGTTTGACCCCCTGTTGATATTTTATCATCGGCAGCAGTACTACAGTCAACCCCAGCATCAGCGGCATTTGTATATAGAGGGCGTTCGACGGCACATCGATCGGTTGGACCAGGGGGATGATCCCCATCACGGCCATCAGGTTAAAAACATTCGATCCGAGAATATTACCCAGCACAATCTCCGACTGCTTTCGGAAGGCCGCCACCATGGAGGTAGCGAGCTCTGGCAGGGAAGTTCCCAGCGCCACGATGGTCGCTCCGATCACCAGATCGCTAACGTGATAATATCGGGCTATATCCACGGCTGAATCGGTGAATAGATAGGTGCCCAAGACCAGCGCGCCTAATCCCGATAGAATAGCTGCAATGAATCTGGCCGGGCCGCCGGGGTGCTGGGTAGGGCCGGTATCGCCGGTAATGGTAGGGCTTCTAGCCAGTCGATAGAGGTAGAGGCAGATGCCGACAGCCAATACGCCGCCGTCCAGGCGGCTCAACCGTCCGTCTAAACCCAGGGCGATGAACAATATGGTTATCCCGATCACCAGCAAAATATCCTGCCGCACCTTCAGATATGATACCGCCACCGGGAAGATCACCGCGCTGGATGCCAGGATCAGAGATACGTTGGCAATATTGGATCCGATAATATTCCCCAGGGCGATGTCATTTACCCCGTGCAGGACAGAATACAGGCTGACGGTAAACTCGGGCAAACTGGTGCCGAAAGCCACTACACTCAGGCCGATCACGATGGGAGCGATGCGCAACTTCAACGCCATCTGGCTACCGCCCCACACCAGTCCCTCAGCGCCCAGGTAGATCAATAGCATGCCGGCTAGCAGCAGGACGACCGGTAGGGTCATTTGTAAAGCCCCAACCGGTCGATATATTCGGCCACCGCGGATGATAGCACACCGTCATCCAGCCCATCGCTGCGGATACTTTCACGCACTGCAGTGGATGTGAGGTCACTGCTGTAGTCTATGAAAGTGGCCCGGGTGCGCAATCGCTCGTCAGGCACTGATCCCGGCCGGTGAAAACAGATTACCTGCGCCAACTCCGCCAGGCGCTCCCACTGCTTCCAGCGGGTGAAACGGGCCGCCTGGTCGCCGCCGATCAGCAGATAATACTGCGCCCCGCCTTCCAGGTCGCGCAAATATTCCATAGTCTCGATAGTGGGGACGGGCCGCTTTTTCTCCAGCTCATAAGTCAAAACGGAACTGCCCGGTAATTGTTGCGCCAGCAGCCGCACCATGGCCAAGCGATGGTCTGCGCCGGTCAGAGGTAACTGCTCGCTGAGCAAAGCGCGGAAGGCCGGCACCAGGTACAGTTTGTCCAGGGGAATCTGTCGGATGGCCAGGGTTGCAATTTCGTAGTGGGCCCGATGCGGGGGGTCAAAACTGCCGCCGAAAACGCCCACCCGATTCATTCATACAACCGCATGAAAAGCGCCAGATCAAATTTTTCTTCCCGGGCCCGTTGGATATAACTCCCGGCTTGCTCCCACACGGCGTGGTCCCGAAATTTATCCTTTTCAGCAGTGTGGTAGGCTGCCGCCCCATCCAGCTCTTCCGCCAGGATATGGGAGATGATAATACCCACCCGCGCCTGATCGGCATAGGGAGTATCATAATAGCTGGCCAGCACCTTATCGAAATAGAGCCGGGCACTGGCCAGGCGGCCCCATTTCAGGTATAGCCGCCCCGATTCGTAATGTTTGTGAGCCAACTTCAGCCGCAGCTCCAATATCAGTTCTTCCGCCTCAAGGCGGTCTTCCGTATCGGGAAAATCATCGATGAATGACTGGAGCTCGTCAATTGCGTCCAGGGTGGCGCTCTGGTCCCGCTGGTAGGGGGGCGACTGGGCCACCAGGCACTGGGCAATGCGATAGCGGGCCTGGACTACGTGCTCGGTACCGGACCAGCGGCGCAGCAACCGTTCGAATTCCAATTGCGCCTCCACATACAGCTCCTGCTGGTAGATGGATTCAGCATAATAGTACTGCGCCTCCACGGCCAGATTGCCGGCGGGATTATTAAGCACTACCCAATTGAACTTTTCAGCCGCCCGGGACCACTTTTCGCGCTCAAAAAGCGCCAGCCCTTTATCAAAGTATTGGGACGGCTCGTCCCGTTGGTTATCCCCCCGTCCGGCGCAACTTAGCGCCACCAGGGTGGCGCCCAGCAGAAGTGTGGCATATGAAGACCTTGGCATGGGAATGGATGCGAGCCGGGCGCGGCCTACCACATCACGCTAAAGGTAACCCCGCCCACGCCGAGACTCTGATCAGGGTCGAACCGCAGGCTGCCACGCAACTCCAGGCCCCGCTGGCGGTTCCACCGGGCAGTGGAGAAAATGGCGTCCACCGCGCTCAGCACGTGGTTGAACATCAGGGCCGAAATGGCGTAGCTGGCGGTGCTGCGCAATTCGTTGGAGCGCTCCCGCCGCCCCAGATAGTCATCCCGGTAGTCCGACCGGGCGATCAGGCCGGATTTGGTATCATCGATTCTTGGATTAAGGGGATCTGAGTCGTCCCAACCTGAGAAGAACTGATTATATTTCCCGATGTTCTCGTAGTATTCGTCATTTTTCCGGACGAACAGAAACATACTTGTATCGGGGTGGCTGAGCAGCTGGATCAGCCGGTCGCCGTCCTCGCTGGTTGCGCCGATGATCTCCGGCCAACCGTCGCCGTCCATATCGACGTAGAAGTCCAGGTTATGGGTGCCGTCGAGACCGATGTTTATTTCTTCCCAGCCGGCGCCAAACAGCGGGGCACGCAGCACCCAATCGCGGAAATCCCAATGTATATCGGCAAACCGTTTATAGGCCTCCACTTCAGCCAACCCGCGGCGATTATAGTTGCGATACAGCAGTACCGTCGCCACTTCCGCCGCCAGGAAGCCGACCGTCTTGAGGGGACGGTGGGCATAGAGCTGCCCGGCGCCGGGAATCGCCAACGACATGAGCATGGCTTTCCCGGGGAACCTGGTGCGGGCGAGATCAGCGAGCTATCGGCCACGCTGTCCGAATCCTGAATCGGATCCTGCCAGTTGCTATCGGCTGCGGAGAGCCGGCCCTCCGCCGTACTGGGCAGAGAGAGCAACGCTGACCCAGGGGGAGTACCCCAGGCCAAACCGATCAGAATGAACAGGATCGCTGTAACCCGCATGAAACAAATTGCTCCTTATTGAAAATCGAACAGTAACGAAA
>JACZSB010000301.1 GCA_022574435.1 Fidelibacterota bacterium | reverse complement strand
CAGACATCCATGTCCGGGGCCAGGAGACCTAGAGGGCCGGCAACCAGCAGGGCTAGGATGAAGGAAAGTCCTTGTATCACTAAACGGCCCTGTGGCGCATTTCAGAGCCAACTCTTTCGGGAGATTGCCCGGGCCGGCACACCAACGGCCGTTGAGTTGGAGGGAATATTTTTATTTACCACGGCGTTGGCGCCCACCTTCACGTTGTCTCCGATGACGATGGGGCCGAACGCCACCGACCCCGCGGCGAAGTAAACATTATCACCAATGGTGGGCAAGCCAGACTTACCCGCACCGGCGTGCCCGATGGTGACGTTCTGGCTGACCGAGCAGTTCCGGCCGAAGCGGGCATTGAGAAAGCAGTTAAAGTGGCCGATATAGAATCCCGGGCCCAATTCTGCCGCGCCGGAGATATGGATCGAAAAAAAGATCTCAACCATTTTCTGCAATACGAACCAAACCGCCAACAACGGCTTACGGATCAGAGTTACCGGAATTTTTCGAATGGAGACGCCCAGCCGGTGAACCATGGTGGCCAGCAGACCTTGATTGAGGGCCAGCACAAAGATTCTTTTTAGGATGCCCGCTTCTTGCAGTCCTTCGTGGGGAATATAACGCTCGATGTCCTGGGGAAGATTGGGAAACATTCAGACCACCTTTGGTCCCGAAAGTGTAATCACCACCGGCTTCTTGCTATTACCTAAGCGGGAATTGTGATAGTCCTTTTCCCCCTTCAGTCTGGCGAGTGTAACCGATTTCATTGCAAAGTCCTCGTTGATTTATTCTACGGTAACGCACTTAGCCAGGTTGCGCGGTTGGTCGACATCCAGCCCTTTTGCCACGGCAATATGATAGGCCAACAATTGCAACGGGATCGCAGCCAGGATGGGGTAAAGGGCGGGGACCGTTTCAGGCACGTGAATAATATGATCGGCCAGCCGATTGATCTCATTGTCGCCCTCGCTGGTCAAGGCAATGATTTGCCCGCCCCGGGACTTCACCTCCTGGATATTGCTGAGAATCTTGTCGTAAGTATTATCCCGGGGTGCGATGCAGACCACCGGCATGTCTTTATCGATCAAGGCGATAGGTCCGTGTTTCATTTCCGCGGCCGGATAGCCTTCGGCGTGGATGTAGGAAAGTTCCTTCAGCTTGAGCGCCCCCTCCAGGGCCACGGGGAAGTTGAGTCCCCGCCCCAGGTAGAGGAAATCGCGGGCGATTTCCTTAATCTGCCCCGCAGTCGCCAGGACGGCCCGAACCATCTCCGGAATCGCCTCGATAGCCTGGGCCAGGTTTCCGGCCTGCCGGGCATCCAGAGCCCTATTGTGCAGCCCTAATGCCCTGGCTAACAGGGCCAGTACCATTACCTGTGAAGTAAATGCCTTGGTGGAAGCCACGCCGATCTCCGGGCCGGCGTTAATATGAATTACCTGATCGCTGGCTCGGGCGATTGATGATCCCACCACATTGACGATGCCCACCACCGTCGCACCGCGCTCCTTGGCCAGCCTGATGGCAGCCAGCGTGTCGGCGGTCTCGCCCGATTGGCTGATGGCCACAACGACGGTCTTTTTATCGATGATAGGGTCGCGATACCGAAATTCCGAGGCATACTCGACCTCCACCGGCACCCGGGCGATCTGCTCCAGAATATATTCGCCTATCAGCGCGGCGTGCCAGGACGTTCCGCACGCCGTGATATATACCCGCGATGCGTTTTTCAGGTAAGGCAGGACCCCATCGATTTCGTTAATTTTGTCGCATTCAGAATTGATCCGGCCCAGCATGGCGTTTTCCAGGGCCTGGGGCTGCTCGTAGATCTCCTTGAGCATGAAATGGTCAAAGCCTCCCTTCTCAATTTTTTCCAGGTCCCAATCGATTGTCTGGATTTTTTTATGGAGCAATCGCTGGTCGGGGGTAAAGGTTTGCACTCCTTCGGGAGTCAGGACCGCGATCTCGCGGTCATCCAAATGAATCACTTTATTGGTGTACTCAATGAAGGCGGCTACATCGGAAGCCACAAAATATTCACCCTGGCCCACACCGATTACCAGGGGCGCGCGGTCACGGGTGGCTACGATGGTGGAGGGATCCTCCGGGGCCACCACCGCAATACTGTAGGCCCCCTCCACCAGACTTACGGCCTTCTGCAGCGCTTCAGCCAGATGATCATGGAAATAGTGCCCCACCAGCTGAGCCAATACTTCCGTGTCTGTATCAGTATTGAAATGGTAACCCTGGCCTAATAGAAACTCCCTGATCTCGTAATGATTCTCTACAATGCCGTTATGGATCAGGGCTATCCGGCCGGCGTTGTCCACATGGGGATGGGCGTTGAGCTCGCTGGGAGCGCCATGGGTGGCCCAGCGGGTATGGCCAAGACCGATGAAGCCGTTGGCGCCAGATTTTTCCAGACTTGATCGCAACTCATCCACCTTGCCCTGTCGCTTCCTCACCATCAGTTGACCCTTGTCAATCAGGGCAATACCGGAGGAATCATAGCCCCGATACTCCAGGCGGGCCAGCCCGCTCAGTAAAATTGGGGTTGCATCTCGATTACCCGTATATCCAACTATGCCGCACATGAATCGTTACTCCTATTTAAGTTCTCTAATTGGAGACTATCCCAACTTCCATGCCAATTCAAAAGTGGTGCGTCGAATATTTGTTATCTACCTGTTATGATTAAGGTTATGAGTGGTAGTTCGATCTATTAACGGACTCGAGCAGCTGCGAGCTAGTGTCTCACAATGGTACAAGTCCGTATTTGAGGCGTTCCGGCACTGGCTACGGAAGAATACAATCGATTATAAGGGTGATCTGAAGGTCCCGCGCTATTTTTAACTGGAATCCCACGAGGGGGATGTCGATTTCAACGAAGGATACTTGAGGAGGGCAGGTGGAGTAATTGCCAATGCGATTAAAATTGTGCCTGGCGAGCCTGCCCTCGACCTATAAATAGCAATTAGTGGGCCAAGGAATGGGGGCTCAGCTTAGCATCGGGCAAGCACCAAAGCCCGTAGACCTCTCGATCCGTGGAGTTTTTTGCAACGTAGGCAAACGGCCAACTAATTTAACAGTGAGGCCATCTTTTGGTTACGGTTAGATTAATAAACTACTATTATTAGCTAGCCTTCAGGCTAATCACAAAAATGCTGACGGCTCAAGACTCTTCACAACTAGTCAAATGACCGTCAGCACGTCGACTCTGTGGCGGCTCAATTCACTTGCTAGGCAGTTTCCACGCTACAATTGGATTGGAATCTTTGGTAAAAACAAAAAGATGTAACAATGAAAGATAATACCAACTCAAAAATTAAGATTGGTCGGATCTTAAGATAGTGGTATCCATTTATTGGTCCGATACCACATTCCAGCTTCACCACTATTCTGGGAGCAATCCTCGCTTCTGCAAATGTACGCTTAATTTTTTATCTCTCCAGGCTGTCCTGAGCGCTGACACAACCGCTGAATTATTTGGATCAATGTCGTTTAGAGCTACGGCTGCCAATGCCCTGTCCCCGTAACGCTTGTCTGCGTCATCCAATAGCAGGTTAATTAGAACCGGTATTGCGGAGTTTGCCTGTGAACCCAGAGAGCTCAGCTTCTTAAGTACAAGATGACGTCCGTGCAACTCTTTGTCTTGAATGAGCTCTGCAAGAGCATTTGTGGCAAATTCCGTATCTCCTATGTCAGCAAGGGCAATGGCTGCATATGTTCGAGTATCGGGGTCTACGGATTTTAGAGCTTGCCGAACAGAAGGAACGGCATCTCCGGCTTTGAGCCCGAGTTCACCCAGCGATATCACGGCCATTTTCGCATAGTAATTGTTCGGATCTTCTAGCGCGCCCAACAATACGGGCATTGCGGCGTCTATTGCCGCATCTGTAC
>JACZSB010000300.1 GCA_022574435.1 Fidelibacterota bacterium | reverse complement strand
CCATTTCAAAGGATGATGCCAAGGTGCGAGTGGGTTTCAAGGAGAACGAGGGACCCCAAATGGTCTGCTACTGTTTTGAGCATACCAAGGATGAGATCCAGGAGGATTTTAAGGCCCACGGCGAGTCTCGAATTGAAGTCTCGATCCGTGAAAAAGTAAAGGCCGGCAGCTGCAGCTGCGAGTTTATGAATCCAAAAGGCAACTGCTGCCTGGGCGACGTGCGGGCGGCGTATAAGGAATCGGAAGCGGCGGAAGCGATGACGGCCTGAGGCCGTATTACATATGACAGCGAAGCAAAAGATCAACTCTCCCTGGCTGATTCTACTGTTTGCCCTGGTGCTGGTTCTCAACCCCTTATGGGGCCAATGACCCCTTTGAAGCAATCCCACGCTCCCGGTCGGGAGTACCACCGAAGGTATCGCGCTAAACAGAGGATCGCTATTGCTGGGCGCCGCCTACAATTTCGCTGCTCAGAGTCCGCGGCAAGGGGGCGCCACCCTCATTTCTGAGGAACACCTTGGCCGGACTCAGGTGCATCAGCTAACGCTGTTTGGCCTCTATGGTCTCCATCCGCGCCTTAACGCCTTGATCACCTTGCCCTATATACACTGGCGACAGGAAACCGATGAGCCCGATGTTCACCACCGGAACGAGTCAGTGCAGGGGCTACGGGACCTGCAGGTTGGGTTGCGATGGGTGCTGTCAAACGCCCAGTTCGGGCCCGGCCAGCGCCTTTTTATCGGCGTCAATCTGGCCCTGCCCACCGCCCCTTCTTATAAGTTGAATCCTTTCAGTGAAGCTGCGGATTCGATTGATCATTCCCACTTTGTCCTGGGCACGGGCACCACGACAGTCACTCTCTATGGTGAATGGTGGTACCGGTCCGAGTTCCCCTGGGTGACCGGTCTGGTGGCCCGTTTTCGGCCGCGCCTCTTTACGAGCCGTAAGGGATTTCAGCCCGGCTCGCGGCTGGAGGTAGACTTCCATGCTATCGGTCACTCCTACCGGCTGTGGCGGGCTTTCCCTTACCTGACGCTAAACTTCCGCCGGGAAATAGAGGACTATTGGGACGGAGAGCCGGCCCCCAACTCAGGGGGGTTGTTCCTTGAGGGTAGCGCCGGACTGGACTTTGAACTGACTGAATCAGTTTCCGCCGTGGTCAGATTCAACGGCCCAATTTGGAGCAGGATTGAAGGGAGCCAACAAATCTCCCGCGGCGTGCAACTGGCCCTGCGTACAATCTGGTAAGGAAACAATTTGGCTGCGACGGTTTAAAAAGGACAGACCCCATGCCTAACCGCACTCAAAGCCTTAATCAATGGATCGTCATAGTTGCCCTGGGACTGGTGGCAACGGGTTTCTCCTCACCCCTGCCGGCAGCAAACCGGCCCATTGAGGATTCCGCCGAGCGCTCAGCGCTGCACATCAAACTCGTTAATGGTATAGATCTAGACGGTAATCAATTCCAGGGCTCTTCCCTGGAAGGCAAGATAGTGCTGCTCGATTTCTGGGCTGTGTGGTGTGGGCCATGCCTGGCTGCTTTCCCGGCCCTCAAACGGCTCAGCCGGGACTTCAACGACCGGAACTTCGAGGTTATCGGCATTGCCTCCTACTCCGGGACCCGCGCCGATGTGCAGGAAGTTGTGGAACAATACGGTGTGGGATACACTATAATTTTGGGAGAGATATCGTTGATCACGAAATTTGGAGTCATTGGGCTCCCAACCTATTTCCTGATGGGTCCCGATGGTACAGTAGCCCGTAAATATGTTGGTGAAGTCAAGGACCTATACGAGCGTATCTCAGCCGATATTGGTGAAATTATCAATAGTGCCGGACCCTTACCCGGCGCCGGTAACGAGTAGGAGAACGATATGAAAAAAGGCCACGCAATCTTCTTCTGGACGGCCTGCCTTATGATCACCGCCACGAGTTGTGGACATGGTCAAAAGGCAGCATCGAAGGCTATTTCCTCCGAGGGCCAAAAAGTGGTGGGCTACCTGCTGGCGGATTGGCAGGAGCGCTTCCGGTCCACGACCATTCCACACGCCATGGCCAACCTGGGAATGAAAACGAGCGACGACCTCCGGCTGGAGATCATCCGGCACCTGAGAAATAATCCCGAGTTGGCGCGGAACATCCGGTTTTGGGGCGCCAATAACTACCTGCTGACAAATGAGGAAAGGCGGATTGCCAAATATCTGCTAAACACCAGCCGGGACGAGAACCGGTTGCCTGATATGGGCGAATTTACTGCCGTTTTAGGGGGCAGCGAACAGGAGCTCCGTGAGCGCTTGGCTTTCATGGCAAAGGCCGGTCTGCTGGCCATATCGGACACGGAACCGCTGGGTTACGAGTTGTCCGAGGAGGCCGAGCTGTGGGGCGGCCCGTTGCGCCACAATTTCCACACCATCATAGCTGGGAACGAGCCGATCTTCGATGTTTGGTGAGCGGTGGACTTCCTGCTGTTGGTCAACAGCTCAGACTCACCGGATCAGACGATCAAAATAAGCGATTCATGTGCTCACTGCAGCGACCCGATCTACGTGGAGATCAGCGGCGGCAAGATCACCAAGTCGGACCCCGAAAGCATCTGGGTCCAGCAAGGAGGCGGGTGAGTAGTCGACAATCTCTTCCGGTCGGAAGAGCATCTGGGCGACTGGCTAAACCAGAACCCGGATTATAAAAACCTGAATCAGCAACCCTTGGCAGAGTTTCTGGCGCAGATGGAGGACTAGCCGCTGGGCGGTGTGGCCGGTCCGGCCGCGTCAGCATGAGCAGCTCATGATCCAATTTGACTGTATGGAGTAACCCGGGATCGACTGCGCTCCCCCGCCGATGACGGTGTGCCCCCGCTTTCAGCGGGATTCAGGACAAGCTCTTCTTCAGGTCCACGGTACAGGCCATCAAAAGACCACCATTTGCCCCGCTAAAGCCCCGCCAAAGCATAGCTGATACCTACCAAAAGGTTCACCCTCACCGACGGGGCAGGTGAGCCATTTGTTTTTTTAGGAAAACCACGATGACACAAAGGGCGGAAATTGAGCATAAGACATTATAAATTAATAGGTTAATATCTGTTTGATACCGGGACCGGACCTCACCCCGCCTGCGGCGGTGCCCGAGAAAACCCTTCCTGCTCGCTGGCGCGAGGTCCTTCCCTTAGAAGGGAAGGAGTTTTGGAAATAGTCAACTCATCCATCTCGATTTTCAAAGAGCAGCAGGGGGATCATCTTGGGACCATGAAGTGCTCATGATGTGACCATGTCTCCCGTCGGAAGGTATGGCCCCCCCAGGGGTACCCCCCGTTTCCGCTACGCCATCTATATGCAGTGCATGGTAGATGAACGGCTCGCCAGGCAGGCGCCGGTCTCCGAATTTTCAAAGAGCGGGGGGAATATAGGGAATTTTTGGGGGCGCTGTCGTTCGCCTGGTGCGCGGAAGAGCATTCAGCCGGAGAACTCACCCCGGTCGTTTCACGACGCCCCCTCTCTTAAAATAGAGGGGGATTTGCAACCGGGAACCCGGATAGCAGATCGATCCGGGGACAACGGTTGCTTTATGATTCTTATACCAAGAGATGCCTAAATTTGTGTGTCAAAAAGGGTTAGTGGGGGCCTGTTATGAGATTTTGATTATGAGACGGGTTTTCGAACGGAGATTCGGCTTTTGAGGCGGGTTATTGAGACGGCGAGGAGGTCGTCTCATAAAGGATGGTTTTCGCTTCATTATTTCTTATGGTGATCAAATAATATACTAATCATTTCGATCTATACATGTCCAAACAATTAAACCATGTGATGATTGCTAAATATGCAGAGCCGGCCGAGGTACAATGTCCAAATGATTTCCCGTCTGCAATCGTCCCTGTATCTAATTCCCACCCGATCACGTTATTGAAATGTCGCATTTCTTGGATG
>JACZSB010000299.1 GCA_022574435.1 Fidelibacterota bacterium | reverse complement strand
AGATAGTTCGCCAGGAGCCGGACCAAAACATCTTCATATCGCCCTTGAGCGTCTCCATGGCGTTGGGAATGACTGCTAACGGGGCTGCCGGCGCCACCCTCGATTCCATGCGGGCTACGCTGGAACTGACTGGCCTCACCGAGGAGGAAAGCAACGCCGCCTACCAGAGCCTGATTGCGCTCCTCACCCAGGCCGATCCCCAGGTGCGGATGGAGATTGCCAATTCTCTATGGCCTCGTCAAGGTTGGACGTTTGAGGAGGACTTTATCCAACGTTGTGAGGATTATTTCGCGGCCGACATTCGCTCCCTTGACTTTGCCGATCCCGCTTCGGTCGATGTCATTAACGCCTGGATCGAGGAAAACACCAACGGACTGATCAGGGAGATGCTGGACACCATTCCTGCTGAGGCCGTACTGTATCTCATCAACGCCCTCTACTTCAAGGGGACCTGGACCTACGAGTTCGATCCCGCCGAAACGGTCGATGACCAATTCAATTTACTTGATGGATCACAGGTGTCCATTCGCATGATGCGGCAGGAGGCAGACCTGCTCTACCTGGCGAACGAGCAGTTCCAGGCGGTGGATCTGCCCTACGGTGATGGCCTTTTCAGCATGACGGTGTTGCTGCCCCAACCGGGCATATCTGTGGATTCGATCATCAGCGAGTTAACCCCTGAATACTGGTCAACCTGGATCGGTAGTCTGGATACAACGGCCATTCATCTGCAAATGCCCAAATTCAAATTGGGATACAAGGTGGAGATGAATGACATTCTGTCCAACATGGGTATGGCAGTGGCTTTTTCTCCCGCTGAAGCCGACTTTACGCGCATGATACCTCGGGCGAGGCTGGGGCATGCGAATCTGTTTATCAGCCGCGTCCTGCATCAGACTTTTGTTCAGGTCGATGAAGAGGGGACCGAGGCGGCTGCGGCGACCATTGTGGAGATAGGTCGTGTCTCCATGCCTGCCACCATCGCCTTCCGCATCGATCGTCCCTTCATATTCGTCATCCGGGAGCGCACGTCAGGCGCGATGCTGTTCATGGGCAAGATCGTGGAGCCGCTGTGGGAGGAATAATGAAAATTATCCTGATGCTGGCGATCATTCTTTCAGTGGCCTGCAGCACCAACCCGCAGGAGCGTGCAGGCGTGGAGGTACTGGCCTATGCCAGCGATCCGCCCTTGACCGAAGAGGGATCGTGGAAAATCGAATGGCCGGGTGGTCCCATCAGTAAATGGACGGCCCATGTATCGGGTGATACGGTCGTGGTGGAACGGCGTGGCTTATGCGGTGATGAGTGTGCCGAACTGCACAGGATAGTTTTCATCAACCGTAATTCATCCTTGCCCAGGTTCATTTCCTACACCTACGCTGAAGACCATATTTTCCCTCAGAAGATGACCATTACCGATAGCCTGATTGGCGGCACGGTGGAGATCCAGGACTGGGATATGAATAGTGTTGTCAGCGGGCAGGTGGGGGACGGACGTTGGCTTTTGCACGATTCGCCGCCTATCTCCTTTTGGGTCGACCTGGCCGATACAAAGTTGTGGGTGGCCATCGACCCGATCCAGTGCCTTGGCAATGCTTGGGAGCAGGACTGGCTGGCATCGCACGATAACGACTATGATGCCTACCCCCGGGATGAAGAGAACCGTCTCAGCATTTTCCGTGAGTTCTATGAGCAGCAGGGGGTGGCGATTTACGAAACGAAGGTGAGCATCATCTACGAGGACGTTTGTGCCGCCTGCGGTTGTCCCACTGGTGAACGCATTCACTGCCTCATCGATGAGGCCGGCTTGCCGGCTATGTTGGACTGGGGTTTTGTGGAGGAGCATTAGGTTCATCCAAACAGAAAGGAAATAAAATGAAGCGTAACAATCTGAAAACAAACCGTTACTTCAATCACTTTGTTCTTCTTGCCATCACTCTCATCTTGGCCGGCTGTGAGACGTTGGTTGAGAATCCGCTGGTGACCGCTGAAGATGACACCAAAATGGGCGGTGATAGAATGACCTTTGCGGAGGGCCTGGGGGATGGGACATCCGGGTGCAGTGACTGCTATTCCGGCACGGAGAAATTCGGTGAGCTGACCTATAACGGTTTTGTTTATACCGCAGAGGACAACCTTTCCACGTTCGGCGTGGATGTCGATAATGGGTCGTACACGTTCGGCCGCAAAAAGATCAATGAAGGTCATTTGCCCCCGCAAGCGTCTGTCCGGGTGGAAGAGTACATCAACTACTTCCGGCAGGATTACGCAGCGCCCATTAACGGGCCGTTTTCGGTCAGCGTGGATGGAGCGCCCTCTCCCTTCCGTGGAGACAGCCTGCATATCATTCGGATCGGCATCCAGGGTCGCGAGCTCTCCAGCGATGAGCGCAAGCCGTGGAACCTGACCTTCCTGGTCGATATATCGGGTTCCATGACCTCCCGGCTGGACCTGGTGAAACAGAGCCTGTATATCCTGGTGGACAATATGCAAGCGGGCGACCAGATTTCGGTTTGCACGTATGCGGGTAAAGTGAGTACCGTGCTCATGCCCACGACCCTGGCTGACAATGAAAAAGAGAGTATCAAGGGGATTCTTTCCGACTTGAAGGCCGGCGGCAGCACGGCCATGGCTTCCGGGCTGCAAAATGCCTATGATGTGAATATGTCCGGCTATCTCGAAGACGCCGTGAATCGGATCATTGTCTGTTCCGACGGCGACGCCAATGTGGGGGCCACCGGCCACGAGGCGATCCTGGAGCTGATCGCATCCTATGTCGAGCAGGGCCTCACCCTGTCGACACTGGGATTCGGGCAGGGGAATTACAACGACTACCTCATGGAGCAGCTGGCCGACCAGGGCAATGGGAACTACTACTATATCGACGCCCTGGCGGAAGCCGAGCGGCTGTTCACGGAGGAGTTGACCGGCGTAATGGAGGTGATCGCTAAGGATGTGAAGATCCAGGTCGAGTTCGACCGCAGCCAGGTGATTCGGTACCGTTTGATAGGCTACGAGAACCGAGACATTGCCGATGACGATTTCGAAGATGAAACGACCGATGCAGGCGAAATTGGCGCCGGTCACCGGGTAACCGCCCTTTACGAAGTCGAGCTGTCCGGCACCGGGACGGGAAACCTGCTGGTCGTTCACCTGCGTTACAAGCTCCCCAATGGCACGACCGATATCCCGGTGGATATTCCCGTCACCAGGAATAATCTGGCCGGCGATTTTACGGGTGCCAGCATGCGTTTTCAGTTCACCGTGGGTGTCGCTGAGTTTGCCGAAATATTGCGGGGCAGCCCCTATGTGAGTACTTCGCTAGAGGAGGTGGAAAGTCTTGTGTCGCAGGCCCTGTGGGGCGCGGATGACCGGGACGTGGAGTTCCTGGAACTGATCAGGAAAGTCCAGGCCATAGATTAAGACCTGTGGGATGCAATAAACATCCTGACAGGTGAATGTTAAACATATAAGAGGTACCGCCATGTTCTACAGTTCGATGGCATCGATAACGGCGCTCCTGGCCTTTCCCATACTGGTCGCGGGGCAAACGATCAGCGTTAAGACTCTGCCGCTGATCGCTACGCAGCAATTCAACCTGGCTCCTTCGTACAACGCCGGTATGGGGGGCATTTCCATCGCCCTGGATGACGACCTCGCCGATGGCTTCTTAAATCCCGCCCGCATCACTGCGCTGGACAGGAATCTATTCTACCTGGCGCCCTACCGGGACAGTTGGAGTCAACGTCAGGATTTTGGTGGTGGGTTACCTACCACGGGAAGCACCATTCAGGGGAGCATGGTACAGGCCATACCTGTCGGGGCGATCAAGCACACCATGATTGCAGGGGGGCGTATCCGCTTGACCACCGGACTGGCCCTATCTCCGGAGAATTTGCGCCACAGATCACATTACAGACAG
>JACZSB010000298.1 GCA_022574435.1 Fidelibacterota bacterium | reverse complement strand
AACCCCAAGGTCGTTAGGGGTGCCATGGGAGCCCATTTCCACATCAAAACATCTATAAAGGCGACCTTGAGCCACTTTCGCGGCTCCTTACAGCGAACGGCATTTTTTGCCTGGGAGCGGCAATCCATGGGGAGCAGCTGGGCTCAATTACCACCGTAGACGACAATTGGGCGCTGGTGCTGGGCAACGAGGCCCGGGGACTGAGTAAGCAGTGGCAAAAGCGCTTGGATAAACAGGTCGGAATACCGGGTATGGGCAGCGCCGAAAGCCTGAATGTCTCAGTTGCCGCAGGCATTATTCTTTACCAGCTGCGGATCATGACTAAACCAAGAGTTTGAGTTCTTTTACCCCCGATTTTATCCAAATACCCATGTTTAGCTCGTCCGCTCGTCCGGCTCCCAAAATTCGACTAGGGAATACCTTCTATAGGGCATATTTTGAAGGCGTGTCCAGATACAAAAGTCACATCTCCTCGGTACCTGCTGGCCGAATGGCAAAATTAATCCCTATGAGCGGCGATCCATAAGGGGAATTCCAGTGCTTTTTATGGGACAGGAAGGTTTAAGCTACTGCGCAGTGTGATTATTTCTGCTACCGTACCCTCATTTAGAAAAGGTGCCAGGAGGGCCAAGCGATTCCCATACCTTGGGAGGCGATTGGTCCCAGCGGTAGCGAAAACAATCAATCAACCACGGTACCCTCTGGCAAAAGCAGCTGTGCGACAGGAAAAAATACAAGGTAGGAAGAACAGCTGTAGCATCAACATTTTAGGCAAAGGAAAAAACGTTTATCTTCAGCCCGGAAAATAAATTGTTAGGAGGAGTATTAATTAACGAAGCGAATAAACGTTTAGGAGACAGGCTATAACAAGATCGATCCATCAGAAGAAACCCAAAAGCCGTGTCGATTAATAGAGCCTTAAAAATTATATGAATTTGACTATTATTCATGGCAAGTAAATAAATAATATATCGCGCAAATAATAAATTTATAATTATTGTTTATCATAATACAAATGACGTTTTTGATATTAATGAAATAATTAGAATATATTGATAGTTGATGCGATAGAGAAATATATTGATGTCGATAACTGTAAAATTTACCCCAGGCCGCGTAAGGAGTGGGCGGCTACAGACGTATGGTCTAAAATGGCGAGAAATAAGGTATATTTATAAATACGCTATATTGAATGAATCATGGTATGTAATCAATTGTAATTCAATGATAATAATGTATTACATTATTTATCGGTAAAGAATAGTTAAAATAATAGCGATATTATTATGAAACTAATCCAACGGATATATTGGCGCGGTTACATAGATTGTTTTATTGAGTGAGGATGTACAAAGAGCAAATAGTACTTAGACGGAAGAACTAACAGGTGAGCCGACGGAGTGAAAGTCATTAATAAAGGATGATAAAGTGAAAAATAACGTATCAGTTAAAGATGGAATTATTTTGGCGGAGAATAATAATGGTATAGAACCCAGCCCAAAACCAGGAACAGCAGGCATCCGCCCACAACCTTAATTTCAAATATCAGTGGATTGCTGATATCCTCGCCCGGCACCAGCGACAGGCCGATGGATACCACCGTGGAGAAAAGTCCGGCCCCGGCCACCAGGTAGAGGCCGGCCTTGCCACCCGGTACCGGTATAATTCCTTCACCGGTCGCTTGAGCCCCCCGGGGGCGCAACTTTACCAATGACAGGAACAGGTACAGGTACGGAATGAAGTAGATAATCAGGGTGGCATCGATCAGGACTATATAAGCTTCTTTCACAGTGGAGCCGGCCACCGCCATAATTATGAAGAGGGAACTGAAAATGCCCTGCCAGATCAAAGAGATGTGCGGTGTACCATACTTGGGATGAAGCCTGGCTAGGGCCGGCGGCAGAAAATTGTCCAGGCCGGCAACGTAAGGGATCCGGGCGGTAGCCCCCAGCCAGGCCGATACCCCCCCGGTGCCGCCCACTGTAATTGCCAGGGCCGTGAGGGCCCCCAGCCAGACCCAGCCGGTGTCTTGGAAAATGTAGCTGATCGCCTGCGGCAGCCCCGATAGTATGCTGGTTTCCTCGAGCGGTAATACTACCTGCAAACTGAGTGTTCCCAGTATATAAATAAAGGTTATCATCACGCCCGAGATAATAATCCCCCGTGGGATGGTGCGCCGGGGGTCCTTGATCTCGCCGCTCATGACCGAGGCCAGCTCCAGCCCGGCGAAGGCGAAACACATGGTGGCCCAGAAGCTGATTGTACCCGGCCGGCTCAGGTCGGGCCAGATGTTGCTGGCCGTGAATGTGGTGGCCGACGGACCGGTAGATAGAGCGTACGCCCCGGCTCCCAGAATTGCCAGCACCGGCACCCACTGTCCGAAACCGCCAATATTATTTACCCAGCGCCCGACGCTAAGGCCCACGATATTCAGCCCCAGGGCCAGCCACAGCACCACCAAGGAGAACAAGGTGATGTACAGCGGGTTGGTCTCCCAGCCTAGCCAGCGGGCGCCACCCATATAGAGGGCGTTGCTGGCCAGGAATATCAATAGCGAGGGGTAGTAGATCAAGTTATTGACCCAATAGCACCAACCGGCGATATAGCCGTGGGTATCGCCAAAGGCCAGTTTTGCCCAGGCGTAGATACCCCCCTCCTTTGGGTACCGGGTGGTCAGCTCGGTCACCGCCAGCCCCTGGGGAATAAAGAATAAAACCAGTGCCAGGATCCATAGCACTGTGGCGCTGGGGCCGGTGCGCGAGGCCGTCAGCAGCCACCGCAAGCCCACAATAGCGACTATGTTAAACAGAACTATATCGGTCAATCCCAGGACGCGCTTCAGGCCGGCCATCTATTCTCCTTCACATTAATGGCCCCGAATATAGGGCCGCGACCTCGGAGTACGGAAGTTTCGAGTTTTGAGTTCAGCGAGAATCGTCACGCTGAGTTCATCGAAGGGGCGGGGAAGTTAGGGAGAAGTTGGGCCGCTCCAAAACCGCCGAAGGTCCAATCCTTTGAGATCAGCGGCCGTGTGAAGCGCGGAGGTACCTATTCGTCATTGAGCCTGTAGTTATGCGACAATCTATGGCGCCAAATCATCAGTCTCAGGCAACCCACCCTTTTCAGCACATTTCAGAACCCACCGGCGAGGGATTCTCACCTACTTCTTGACCGAATTACTTGGGTCCTTAATCTTCCCTCCATGCACCGCCTGAGACTTAATGGAGTACAGTTTTTCCATGTGATCGAAAATGCATAATTACTAATGCTCCCTATAACATGAACAGGGAGAATTTGCAATCTAGTTCCTGGAGCCAGATTTCCCGACTAGGTGGAGGCGTGAGGCCCGCCAACCCGGAGAACAACAGCACCGCACCACCTTGTCATTCCGAACGCAGTGAGGAATCGCTCTGGCTGATGGCTGAACGCTGCTTGGCGCACCAGGTGAACGACAGGGGAAATTGTAGACTGTATATTGTCGATTGATCCGCCAGCTGGCGGATTAATGTTGGGGAGCAGCTCGGGTTTTCTAGTTTCGAGTTCCCGGTTCCCAGTCTCCTTCTTCCTTGGCCACCTTTGCGCCTTGACGGTTACTCATAATTCCTTCTCTATTTGAAAAGCGAGAATTAAATCCGGTTCCGATATTGACATATGGGCTCTGGTATCGAATGGCGGTTGTGCTATTTATTCTTAATGCTTTATGATCGCCACACCGCATATACCCGATCCGATATCAAATAGACATTAACCTATTAATTTTTACCATCTTATGCTCTATTTCTGCCATTCGTGTCCCTTTGGCCCGTCCGCAGGCGGGCATCGTGGTTTTTCCTCAAAAAACAAAAAGATCACCTCCACCATCGACAAGCGTTGATATTTTATGGCCTTTAGCTATCCTTTGGTGGGGCCTAAAAAGGATATTAGCTGGTCATTAGTTAGC
>JACZSB010000037.1 GCA_022574435.1 Fidelibacterota bacterium | reverse complement strand
CTGAAGGCCGGAAATTAAACCGGGCAGCGGCGGCCGCCAAAGTAATAGCAGGGGATATCACTGGTCCTTGTAGCGCGGCAGGTAGGGATCGATCCCTACCGGCGGGCCCTGGGTTGGGGGGGTGAACATTTCGCGGGCCTGGACGGCGGCCAACAGGTAGTCCGGGCGGGGCAGGTACCCGTACTCCCGGAGGCAGGCGGCGGTGAAGATGATGACAAACTCGTTGCCGGTGGCCACCGCCTGGTTCCGCAGCTGCATCGGATCGGTGGCGGCATGGTCATGAGATGCGGCCGGTTTAGCCCGACCGAAAACGGTGTACAGGGCGGCAGCCAGCTGCCAGGCATAACGTAACAGCAATGTGTTGGTGTCAGGTTCCAGGTAGGGTAGCAGCGAACGCAATGCGCTGGGGACAACTACGGCCTTGATGAAGGGGATCTGGAGATCCGGGAATTCCCGGTGGGCGGGGAGGAGCCGCACGAAGATTGCGGTGATCTGGGAAATCAGTTCACCCGGGTCTGCCGGCAGCTCTACCAGGTTGATTACACCGGGGAATGGGGTAAACCCGCGCAGCCCCCTCAACCCCTCGCTAATCTGCCCGAATTCAGGCTGCATGTCCTGGTTTTGCCACTTGATAACGGCCAGAGCTTCGACAGGTGTCAGCCGGCCGGCGCCGGCGCCGGCCGGGATGCCGGGCAGGTTCAGGTAGCGGGCGGCCCAATAAGCCAGCCCCTCGGCCAGCTCCGCCTTCCGCAGATTACCGGCGCCCTCTTCCAGGCTCCGGACAGCATGAGCCACACGCAGCAAACCGTTGCCGGCCGCCCCCGCCAAACCGGGCGCCAACCGAGGCATCCAGTTATTGAGCACCACCTTCCAATCACGTTCTACCAGCTCACGTTGGAAAAAAGCTACCCAGTCACTGGCGCGCCCCATGACACCCAGCGCGGTGCTGTAATTATGACGGGTAAGCACTTTTTTTGTAGGCTGGCGGCCCTCGAGGCGATGACGGTAGCGCTGTACCCAGGGCAATACCGCATCCGGCCGGTCCATCTCGATGAGGGCCATGGCCACTGTAGAGCCATGATTGGTCCGGCCGCCGTATTCCGAATTGGTGCCGGTGAGAATCCGCAGGGCGTCGTCGTATGCGGCTGACATGTGTGCTACGCGCGGGTCGTTGGTTACTTAAAGTTTTTCTTTAACAGCTCGTAATAATAATGATCCACCCGGCGGCCATTGATCACCAGGTATTCTTTTTTGACACCCACTTTGCGGAAACCGCATTTATCCAATACCCGCATGGAAGCTGGGTTATGCACCGAGCAGTCGGCCTCGATACGCACGATGGCGGTCTTTGTAAACAGCTGCACCAGCAAAGTCCGGACGGCGGCGGTGGCATAGCCCCGGCCCCAGTGCTCCTTACCGATGCTGTAACCCAGGCGGGACAGCCCGTGCTGCTGGGAAGATATCTCCAATGTCATCCAGCCTACCGGTTGCCCGCCGGTGACCTCCTCGATAATCAGAATATACTCCCGGTCGGCCAATTTCCAGAAGTGCGGCGCTTTCTGGCTGTTGATGAAGTTCATAAACTGATCACGACTGAGCTGGGCGATGGGCTGGTGCTCCCCGACCTCGGGCTGGTTGCGCCACTCGATCATTCTGGAGATATGCTTCTCCTTGAGCAGGATTATGCGCACTTTAGGCGGGCGACCGCGCTCACTGGTTCCCATGCCGTTCAGCCCGCTACCATGGAAGCCAGATTATCGATGTATCCAGGCGAAAGTTCCTCCAATGAATCGATGATGGCGTGGACCGGCGGCATATCTTCCCGCGGGACAGAACCTGTCAGGGCGATAGTCCAGGCCCCGGAGTCACGAGCCGCGTTCAGACCATGAATCGAATCTTCCACCACCACCGTTTCATGCGGTGCTATTTCCAGCCGGCGCATTATTTCCAGGTACGGTTCCGGGTGCGGTTTGCTATTGATCGTCATCTCCCCGCACACCACCTCCTCAAAAAATGGCCCCAGCTGCAATTTGTCATTCACCACCTGATACAGATCGGACACGGTGGAGGTTACCAGACCCAGGCGGTAGCGCCCCTGGAGGAGCCGCTGCAGGCTGGTAAATCCGGCCATGAACTGCAGCTGCGCTTCAAACAATTCCTGGACATACTGCCGGCCGCGCTTCCGCAGCTGCCCCAGTTGACGGCTGAGGTTATAGCGCCGGCCTACAAATTCATAATAGTCATTCTCGGTCATGCCCCGGAAGAGCTTCCAGTCCTCATCGGGTATTGTGACACCGATTTCGGCGAAAAGGCGCACCTGGGCTTGCTGGTACAGCGGTTCGGAGTCGACCACCACCCCATCCATATCGAAAACCACCGCCTTGATCATCGCACCCGAGCCCCATTGGTGACCGGTTTATCAGGCCGCAGCAATTTTACACTGCCATCCGGTTCATAGCCCCCCAGCACCAACACCTCGCTCTTAAAACTGCCAATCTGTTTGGGGGGCAAGTTCACCACCGCCAGTATCTGGCTGCCCACCAACTCCTCCGGCCGGTAATGATCCGTGATGCGGGCAGAGGAGCGCCTGGTGCCCAAGGCGCCGAAATCGATCTCCAGGTGATAGGCCGGTATTTTTGCGTCGGGGGCCGGCGCCGCCGTCAGGATGGTCCCTACCCGAATGTCCAACGAGGTGAAATCCTTGATATTGATCTTTTCGCTCATTCTACTCCTGTCAAGTGCTGGCGAATTTAAGCGCTCGGTGGCGCGGCGGCACCCTTGTCCCGGGCCCCGGCCTGGCAACCCCTCGCATTAGGTTATCTCCTACAGTTCCCGGAGCCTGTGGAGGGAGGCCTCGCTGAAACGGTGGGCCGAGGCTACCAAGTCAGGTTGTAGCCAGAGGCAATCTGGTAATCTTCTGCGCAAACAGCCTTCAATTATATTATATTGTGAGCCTTGGAAACAGATTTTTCCGGGCCTTTGCCGCATAATCAGCGTCCAGGCGCAAGCTCTATATAAATTGCATTGGGGAGGGGAATCGACTTTGAGGGCCAATCGACCGGCGGGGTATACCGGACTAAATTTTCGGCCGATGATCAGCTGCTTGCTGCTGCTTTTGGCGTGCTCTACCTCAGCCAACCGTCTGGAGTTGATCCCCGTCGCCGCCAAGGACATTCTAACCCAGGCTGCGAGCCACGGCGGTTCCGAGGCGGTGCTGATCAATTTTTGGGGTACCTGGTGCGAACCTTGCGTGGCGGAATTTCCACAGATCGTCGAGCTGGCCTCTACCTACCACGCTGATGGGCTGGCGGTTTACTTTGTTAGTGTCGATTGGCTGACGGAAACAACGCGGGTCGAACAATTCCTGGACAAACAGGGAGTAAAGGGAATCAGCTTCATTAAAGACCAGAAGGACGAACCGTTCATCGCGGGCATCAACCCCCAGTGGAGCGGGGCGCTGCCGTTCACCGCAATGTATGGCCGCAGCAACGGGGAGTTGACCGATTACTGGGAGGGGGCCGCCCCCCGGGAAAGATTCGTGGCCGCTATCGAGGCGGCGTTGCAAAATTGAACCAACGGAAGGAGAGGACTATGTTAAAACGGATGATGGTACTATCAATGGTTATGATCACGGTGGCTACTCTATCCGCTGAGGAGCTGGCCCTGAAGGCGGAAATCCCACTGGCCGATCTGGAGCTATTGGACGTGAGTGGTGAGAAAACTACCTTGGCCGGAGTCAAGGGTGACGAGGGGCTGGTGGTCATATTTTCATGCAACACCTGCCCCTGGGTCAGGGCCTGGGAGGATCGTTATGTGGAATTGGCGGCTACCTACCAGGATCGGGGGATCGGATTCATCGCCCTGAACTCCAACTCGGCCAGCCGCGACCGGGGGGAGAGCTATGCTGACATGCAACAGTATGCTGAGGATAAGGGGTACAATTTCTCCTATGCTGTTGATGAAGGTTCGCGGTTGGCAACCGCTTTCGGCGCCACCCGCACGCCCCACGTGTTTATTTTCAACGGCGAGGGCCGGCTGGTCTACCGGGGCGCAATAGACGATAATGCCCGTAACCCAGACAAGGTTGAGCAGGCTTATGCCGCTCTGGCTTGTGAAGCGCTGTTGGGCGGCCGGGAGCCGGTGGCCGCCTCTACCAAGGCCCTCGGCTGTTCTATAAAGTATAGCGACTGACCGCCAGCCGACGTTACCGCGCCGGCCGGAGTAGCACACCGCGGCCGTGCTGGGAGATCGTTTAATCTGGTCTGCCAGTGTTGCGCGCATAAACATTCGGAGGGCTATATTCTCCGCGTCCCTCCGGCAGTCGATGGCCGGGCATAAATGCCGAACCAACCTGTAACCGGGCTGATCTATCAATCGTTAAGATTCCCGACTTGAATCGAGATTATATGCCCGTGCACACGGGAAGAGTAGCATGAGTGCATTGAACCGCCCGCTGCTATTGGTGCTGCCGGCCCTGATAGCCGCCCTGGCCTGCGAACCGCTGGTAACGACCTTCGATGACATCGAAGGGGTAACGTACTACCGGGCGAGCAGTATCCAACCCACTGAAGCAGCTGATTCCCTGGTGGTGGTCACCTGGAACATAAAATATGGCGGCGGAGGGCTCGACTTCTGGTTCGACTGCTGGGGCGAGCGGGTGTTGATGACCGAAAAAGAGGTGACGGAGAACCTGGACCGGGTGGCAGCTCATATAGTGCAGCTGGACCCCGATGTGCTGCTGCTCAATGAGGTGGAGGTCTCCTCCCGGCGCAGCGCCTACGTGGATCAGGTGCAATACCTGCTGGACGCCACCGGCCTCAACTACGGCGTGTATGCCTCCCTGTGGAAGTCCCAATTCATTCCCTCCGACGGCATTGGCCGCATGAATATGGGCAATGCCATCCTCTCCAAGTACGAACTCTCGGATGGTGAGCGGATCGCCCTGAAGCTGCGTTCCGACCAGGACGCCCTGACCCAATATTTCTACCTGCACCGCAATATTCTCACCGCAAAGGTGGCCGCCGGCACCAATAGCGACCTGTATGCCGTTGTGATCCACACTGCGGCCTTCTCCCAGGATGGCACCAAGCAGGATCATATCGACCGTTTCAAAGAGGAGCTGGACCGGTTTGCTGCTGCCGGCGCACTGTTTGTCGGGGGCGGGGACCTGAACACTATACCCCCCAATGCTGAAACGAGAATCGACTTTGGCGATTCCAAGTGCACCGGCGATGAATTCCAGGCGGATGATTATACGAATGAAGCGGACTGGCTGCGTCCGCTCTACCGCGATTATTTCCCAGCCATCGATACGCTGACCTATGGAGCTGATGAAAGTGCCTACTTCTCGCATACCACCAACTCGTACGGTCCGTTCAGCCGTAAGGTCGATTACCTGTTCACCAATATGGGCGGCGGCTGGGTGGCCGGATCCGGGCAAGGGTACAATCTGGCCATGGGAACCGGCCGGGAGAGATTATCGGATCACGCCTCCGTTTCGGCGGTAATAGTTGTGTCGGGGAAGTAGCGTTGAAAACGGGAATGCTCATATTCCTAGCCTGCCTGTTGCTGATTGGCCAACTCCCGGCGCAACTGGCGGAAGGTGAATATTGGTATTCCGGGACGGCCAGATTACTGCCGGAGGGCCGCAAGGTGGGTGGCCTATTCGAGCCGTTGCGCTACGGCCGGTCTGACCGGCTGGAATGGTCGGTCAATCCGATCCTGGCCCTGGTGATACCTAACATCGCGGTGAAATTTGCCAGCAATGAGCTGGGCAGCTGGCAAATGGCCTGGCGGATCAGCGCCCATTATCCCACGTTGCTGTTGCGCACACTCACCAGGGAGGGGAGCGGTGGGCTGTTAGCCCCCGATCCGACTATACCGCAAGTACCCCATTTGCTGTTCGGCCGGGGTGAAGTGCTGTTATCGCGGCGCATGGGCGCCGGTACATTGGTCACCTTAAAGGGCGGCCTGGCGCTGGCGCTGAAAGCCGGTGAATTTGACGCCCGCCACACTATCGACCTGCCGGTCATTTATCCCCGCATGGCGGCTTACCGGAACGGCTACCAGCTCAACCTGGGTATCGATCTATTGCAGGAGTTGCCGGTCATTGTGCGGCTATGGGTCGACGCCGATCTGTTCATCACGCCCGGCTTTGACCGGCCCCTGGCTTTTGAACACAAGGGGCTGACCGTGCTGAGTCGTAAGGGGCGCCTGGGCCTGCTGGTGGGCTACAAGCTCACCTGGGGCGACTATCCCTTCGGGGCCCAATGGCACCTGCTGCCACTGGTGGACCTGCAATGGACCAGGCAGCGTAAAGGGCCGGAGTAGTATAGATGCCTATAATAGCGCCCAAGAAGCTTACCTTCGTGGTTAACCCCTACGGCGGCAAGAAAAAGGGTCCGGCCATCATGCGCCTGATCAAGCCGGTGTTCGATGCCAAGGGGATCGAACTGGACATTATCGAGACCCAGCATAAGCGCCACGCCTGGAGCATCATTCAGGCGCTGGATCCCACCGGCGTGGACGGCATCTGCGGCGTCGGCGGTGACGGCACCTTGCACGAGCTGGTGAACGGCCTGTTGTCGCGGGCGGACGGGGCTAAGATACCGATCGGAATGGTGGCCGCCGGCAGCGGCAACTCGTTCATGGAGTCGCTCAAATGCCTGGACCCCATCGACGCCGCCCAGCGTATCGCCTACGGCCACACCCGCCCCATCGACGTAGCCTCGGTTTCCCTGGGGGGCGAGCAGACCGTCTACGCCTGCAATATCGTCGGCTGGGGCCTGCCCACAGACATACAGCACACGGCCGATAAGTTTCGCTGGATGGGCGGGGCCCAATATACTTTTGCCGCGGCTGTCGAGGTGCTTAAGGGTAAGAAACGCCGCGGCCGCTTGCTGGTGGACGGCGAGGAGATCAACGCACGGTTTTCATTTATACTGGCCTGCAATACCCCCTTCACCGGGCGCAGTATGCTCCTGGCGCCCCGGGCGAAGATGAGCGACGGCTATATCGACCTGCTGATCGTGCGCAAAGCTCCTCGATTCAAGTTGCTCAAGCTGTTGCCCAAGACCTTCAGCGGCAAGCACGTCACTTCCCCCCTGGTGGAATACAGATACGTGAAGGAGTTCGAATTCTTCCCCGAAGTGGACGAACCGGTGAACATCGACGGCGAGCTGGAAGGCAAAACCCCCATCCGCCTGAAGATGATACCCCACGCGTTCCAACTGCTGATCTGAGGGCCGATGCCTGCCGGCTACCGCGACGACATCCTGGAGGTGCTGGAGGAGCAATTCCGGGACGATAGCCGCGTCATGCGGGGCCTGATCTTCGGCCACCCCGGTTTCAAGCGGATCAACCGGGTGTTCTGCTTCGTCTACGCCGACGGCCTGACCCTCAAGTTGCCCGCCGCCGATTACCGGGCCTGCCTGGAACTGGAGGAAGCCGAGCCGTTCAGTCCCCGGGGCAGTCCCATGGGCACCTGGGTGGTGCTCTCCTACCCCGATGCGCCGGAGTACCTGGACAACTGGCAGTGGGTGGAGAAGGCGCTGGCATATATCATCACCGACGAGGCCGCGCCGCCCAAGAAGAAGAAAAAGCGCTGAAGGCGGTCACCGGGCCTAAGCGGGCAGGTGCAGGCCGTATTTCCGCAAGAATATCCGGAGAGCGTCTATATCATCACGGTAGTGGTGGGCCCTGATGCCCATGGCCTGGGCAGCGGCTACATTCTCCACAAAATCATCCACAAACAACGCCTGTTCCGGCCGCACCCCGGCCTTTCGCAGGGCCAGCTCGAAGATCTCCCGCTCCGGTTTGCGATGCCCCACCAGGTGCGAGCCGATGACGCCGTCCACCTGCTCCATGAAGTCGTGGTCTGAATACAGCCGGGAAAAATGCACTTCATTAGAGTTGCTTAGCAGGAAAACTTTGGCCTGGCGGAGCAGGGTGGGCAGCAGGTCCAGCACCGGGGTAGGCCGGCCCAGCACGGCCAGCCATAGTTCCTTAAAATCCTCCAGCGGTAACTGGCGCCCGCTGCCGGCAGGGCCAAAAACCTGGCGGTAGTACTCCTCAAAGCCGATCTCTCCCCGCTCAAGGGCGTGATAGGCGTTATGGTTCTGCCCGCCCCACAGCTCCCGGGGTGACAAACCGGTCGCCCTGGTAATCTCCGCCAGCAGCGGCTCCAGGTTCAATTCGAGCAATACGCCGCCGATGTCCAAAAATATGGTGGTGATTTCCGCTTTATTCGCCGGCATTATTCTGAAATCCTGCAAATGCTATTCTGTAAGGGGCCTACTGCTCGTTGCCCGCCGGGCGGGCCAGATATAACTGCAGGGCCGATTCCGGGCCGAAGGGATGGCGGCCGTAATCGCCCCACTTTTCCAGCACCTGGAACCCGCACTCGTGCAGCAGACGGTCCATGGTATCGGGATAAAACATCCGCATGGTGAAATCGTAGCGCAGGAAATCGGGCCGCTTCGCAGTGGAATAATACCAGCTGATCCGGTTGAGCTCGGTCAATGGATCATATTCGTTGCTCTCGGTCACTGATACGGACTGGCCGTCAATAGGATCGATATAATCCATGGCGGCGGCACGATGATTGGGGGGCCGGAACAGGAAAAGGGGGTCCGGCACAAAGATGTCGATAGCCAGGCGCGTTTCGGCATGGCAATGCTCAGCCATGCAGCGCAAGGCGGAACAAGCATCGTCATCGGTTAACAGGTGCAGGAAAGCGTTGAAGCCGATGAAGATCAGGTCGAATGATTCCCCTAAGTGAAAATCCCGCATGTCTCCCAGGATCAGGCGGGCCCGGTCACCGTAAGAGGCCAGCTTTTCCCGGGCGCGCTCCAGGAACGGCGCTGATATTTCCAGGCCCGTATAATGGCTGTCGCTCTCCAGCACCGTGAGGGCCAGGCGCCCGGTGCCGGCGGCCAACTCCAGCACCCGGGGACCGTATTCGGTGGCCAACTCCCGCCAGAACTGGAGATCGTCGGTTTTCCACCAGTGCTCGGCGTCGTAGAGCTGGGCGTCCCGGTAGAGGGGCAGGTCGAATTCTGATGATGGGGCCGGCATTGACTGTCGAATTTAAGGTCCGGCAAGGGTGGGATGGTCCGCCATTCTCCGTCGGTAATGGCACAATTGTGGCAGCGGCCAAAGTTAAAGGAACAGGCCGAAATGCCGATATTAACAGTACGGGATTTTAGCAGTAATGACCATACCGATCAATAGCTTCCAATGGTTGCCGGCGCCCTTTAGAACGGGGGCCTTGTCCAACCCGCTGACCCGCTGGGACGCCACCGCCGAGTTGGCCGGGCGGCAATTGACCGAAGATGTGACTGCCGAACTTTCACCGCTGCCCAACTATCTGTACCGGCAGGGTCTGGATTTTAGCCGTTCCCTAGTAAGTTCATCCGAAGGCTCTGTGGAATTTGAACTCCATTATTCCGTGAGTTCATCGGAACAGCTCACCGCCCGGGGCTATTACGCCGAGCAGTCTCAGACCTTGGAAATATCCTTTTCCTTTAAATTCCAGCAGGAAGTGTCCGGGGAAGACGGGGTGGAGGTGCGCACGTTCGAGGGGCAGCTGCTCCTTACTTTGATTAAGGTGGAGCGTCGCAGCATCACTCCCTATGTGGACCAGGATGATATTCTGACATTCCTGCGCCACCTACTGCAGGAGATTGCGGAGCTGGCCGCCAATGATGAACTACGGTCCGGCGAGGTGGTACTGACACAGGAAGATTTCCTGAAGATGGTTAAGCTGGACAACGGCCGGCTGGTCACCAAACTGATGGCCCTGATTCAGATGACTATCACCCAGGCCCAGATGAAACGGTTGCTGGACGGCGGCGGGAACCTGACACCGTTGGCCCCCCAGCGCAAGGAGACCACCGGTGTGACCGTCTATAGTTACTCGGAGCAGGTGCGCCAGTTCAGCCTCACCATCCGCGAAATCACCGCTAAAACCGCCGCCAATGAACCGGCAGCCAGTGCTGCCAGCCGGCCGGAGTCCGAGAACGTCACGCCCGTTACGGCCGAACCGGCAGTGGCATCAAGCCAGGAGACGCCGGCTTGACCTAATAAGAGGGCGAATCTTTTCTAGTCAAGTGGGGTGCTTGAGTTGGGCTGAACAGGGATGTACGCCTCGACCGGCACCCCGCTTATTTAACCAACCCGCTTAAAATGCTGTAGCGCAAATCTCTGGCCGCACGGTCGATTACCGGCGTGCCTCAACAGTTAATCTGACTTGGAACCGCTACTCATGGCAGCGGTGATAGTCGCCCGCTCGCGTTTAATCCGTTCCGGGTCGCCACCTTTATTCTCCAGAATATCGAGCGCTTCCAGCGCCTGCCGGTAGAGCCCCTGAACCTGGTAGATATTCACTAATGTGAAGGTGGCCAGCATGGGGTCCACGAAGGGGGCGAAATTGGGATCAGTGGGGTCGCCGGATCGTTCAGCCGCTGGCTGTGGGGCATCTTCTGAGGGTTGCCCTTCATCACCTGGAGGGTCCTCAATTATGGAATCGCTAGTCGATTGTGCCCCGCTAGGATTGTCCGCAACCTCGGTTGGTTCGATGGGCGCAAGCTGGTCATCGTCGGCGGCTGCCATCTGTTCCTCCGGCTCCGGGCCTCCCGGTTCTGCCGGAGGCGTGGCTATAGCATCAGCGGGGACACTCGTATCCTCAACCGCTCCCGGCTCTAACTCGCTCTCCGGAACATTGGCCTCCAGCTCCGGTCCGGCCACCTGCTCACTGGTCTCGTCTTGGGCAACCCCTTGACCCGCCCGGGATAAATGGCCGGTGGTGGGCAGCGGTTTATCGGCCGGTGGCTTACCTTCTTCCTCGGTGGTCCCAGGCGGAGAGACCTCCTCTTCCACGGGCGCTTCAGCGGCTTCTATTTTGGCTTCCACTTCAGCGACCGGCTCCGTTTGGGTATCGCCGCCATTATCCTTGCCCGGCGCCTCAGGTGCAGGCGGAGTCACCTGCGCTTTAGGTTTTGACTTCGCTTTTGCTTTTTTGGGGGTTGCCGGCGCCGGCTCCTCAGGGGCGTATTGGGCTGACAGCTCCTCCCGCAACTGAGCCAGCCGGGCCGAGATGGACAGGCCGGGCGGCTCCTCGTCAGCGGGATCTATCGGTTGTTCCGGTTCACTGGGTGGTTCGATCCCGGGCTCAGCGGCGGGCTCGGGTTCAATCGCCACAGGTTCGCTCTCCCCCGCATCCATATCAGTCGTCAGTTCTTTTTCAAGGTCGTCCAATTCCGCCGCAACCGACGGCGCTTCACCCTCAGTGGAAATTTCCGCCTCCACTGTCAGGGCATCATCTCCCAACACATGCTCAGGCTTGAGGTAGGTGGCCCAGGTGTCCTCGCCCTGGTCACCATCCTCCGGCGCCACCATTACCGTTTCTGTCTCCTCGACCGGCGGCTGGTCCTCAAAGAAATCGGGGGCTAATTCTTCCATGGCCGCCGCAGCCTCCGGGGAATCGACAGCCGCCACGATCTCCTCTTCAGGTGCAGTTTCGGGCTCAGCCTCGAGAGAAGGTTCTTCGACCACTGCGGGGGTATCTTCCAGCGTGATCTCCGCGCTATCCGCCCCTGTTGATTCAGCTGCGGTTTCCGCCATCGCTGCCGGTTCCGGCCAGGGTTCCAGATCGTCCTCTCCGCCTTCTTCCTCGCCCGGCCAGGGCGGGTCGTCCACGGTTTCAGCAGCTTTTTCGACTACGGGCTCTTCCGCTACCACGGTTTCCTCTGCAGGAGCCGCGTCTAGGGCCTCTTCACCATCAATTGCTGGCACGGCCGCTACGCCTTCCGCTTCGGGTGTGGCTTTTTCGGGCGGCAGTTCCGTTTCGGGCGCCGCCGTGGTTATGGCCGGCTCGCTCTCGCCGGCGTCGTAATCCTCCAGCGGGAAACTGGTGGACTGCGGCCCGGCCACAGCTTCCGGAGCCTGTTGCGTCTGGGCCAGCTCCGTTGCCACATCCTTGATATGCCTTTCCCAGGATCGCTCTGCCTCCGTCAGCTGATCGCTCTCCTCCAGTCTGGCCTCGATCCGCTCCACTCGCTCAGCCTCGTCATCTGAAAGGATATCCACCGGTGGTTCCTCCGGCTGGCGGGCGGTGGGTATGAAGGGGGCCGGTTCCGACTCGGCGGCACCATCATCTATCGCCGGGAGCTCCACTTCCAAGAGCGGCTGCAGCTCGCCCACCGGTTCCCCGCCTCCGGCCTTGGCAGGTTCCCGGGCCGCTGCCTCTCGCAACCGCATCTCCCGTTTGACTTTCAGCACCAGTTCCTTTTCAGCCTGCATCCGTTTCAGCCGCGCCCGGGCACTATGGCTGAGCGGATTTGCCAGCAGCAGGATCTTATAGGCCCGTTCCAGAATCCCCGGCGGGCGTTTCAGACGCTCCTGTATCGCCACCAGGTACTCCGCTGCTTCGACGTGGTACGGGTCCTGGGCCAGGGTGCGGTCCAGCAGCTGCTCCGCCTCCTCCATCCGCCCTTCCCGCATGTTGACCAGGGCCAACAGGAACAGGCCGGGGGCGTGGTCGGGGTGATGCTTGAGACCGATGCGGCAGACCTTGCGGGCCCGCACCATGTCACCCTCCTGATAATATGCGTTAGCCAGCAGGGGATAAGCCAGGGTGCCGAAGTCATCGGCGAAATGCCGCTCCAAGGCGCGTTTGCGCTGCAGCTGGCTGGTTCTATCGCTGGTTGCCATAGTGGTCAAAGGGGGATATTCCCATGTTTTTTCCGGGGATTATGGTCAATTTTGTTCGCCAGCATCTCAAAGGCGCCGATCAGTCGGGAGCGGGTCTGCCGGGGCATAATGATGTCATCGATAAAGCCTCTTTCGGCGGCGATATAGGGGGTGGCGAATTTTTCCCGGTAGTCCTGGCTGAGACGCTCGGTCAGGGCCTCCGGATCGGGCGCTGCCTTGATCTCTTTTTTCCACAGGATCTCCACCGCCCCCCGGGGGCCCATAACCGCGATCTCGGCACTGGGCCAGGCCAGGTTGAGGTCGCCCCGGATATGTTTGGAGCTCATCACGTCATAAGCGCCACCGTAGGCCTTGCGGGTGATCACGGTGACCTTGGGCACGGTGGCCTCGCAGTAGGCATAGAGCAGCTTGGCGCCGTGGCGGATAATACCGTGCCATTCCTGGTCGGTGCCAGGGAGGAAACCGGGGACGTCCACGAATGTGAGCAACGGAATATTGAAAGCATCGCAGAACCGGACGAAGCGGCCGGCTTTAACCGACGAGTCCATATCCAGCACCCCTGCCAGGTGGGCCGGTTGATTGGCCACGATCCCCACCGACCGGCCGGCCAGGTGGGCGAACCCCACGATTATGTTGGGAGCGTAGGCGGCGTGCACCTCCAATAGCTCCTGATCATCCACCACCGCCGTGATGATCTTGTGCATATCGTAGGGCTTATTGGGGTCTTCGGGTACCAGAACATCCAGTTCCGCCGCCTCGCGATCGGACCGATCCTCAGTGGGCCGCTGTGGGGCAGTTTCCAGGTTGTTCTGCGGCAGGAAGGCCAGCAGTTTACGGGTGTATTCTATGGCCTCCACTTCGTTCTCGCAGGCCCTATGAGCGACGCCACTTTTGGTGGCATGGATATCCGCCCCGCCTAACTCTTCGAATGATACATCCTCGTGGGTGACTGTCTTTACCACGTTGGGCCCGGTGATGAACATATGGCTGGTACCCTTCACCATGATAATGAAATCGGTGATGGCCGGCGAATATACCGCCCCCCCGGCGCAGGGTCCCATCACCAGGCTGATCTGGGGCACCACCCCGCTGGCCAGGGTGTTGCGCAGGAAGATATCGGCGTAGCCGCCCAGGCTGATCACCCCTTCCTGAATCCGGGCCCCGCCGCTATCGTTGATGCCCACCACCGGCGCCCCCACTTTCAGGGCCAGGTCCATCACCTTGCATATTTTCTGGGAGAAAGTTTCCGAAAGGCTGCCGCCGAACACCGTGAAATCGTGGGCAAAGAGATAGACCAGCCGCCCGTTGATTGTCCCGTAGCCGGTGATCACACCATCGCCCAGAGGCCGGTTATCCTGCATGTCGAAATCGTGCGACCGGTGGCGCACAAACATGTCCAGCTCCGTGAAGGAGCCGGCGTCCAGCAGCAGCTCCAGGCGTTCCCGGGCGGTGAGCTTGCCCTTGGCGTGCTGGATCGCAACCCGCTCAGGACCGCCGCCGGCCAGTGCCTGGGCGCGCTTTTCCAGCAGCAGAGCTGCCGCGGTTGAAGGGGTGTCAGTCTTCATTTCTTTTGCTGGTCTTCACCGTTCCGGTGCTGAGCCACCCAGCCGGTGATATACTCCACAATCTCGGCCATGGGGGTTCCCGGCCCGAACAACCGGCCTACCCCCTGTTTCTGAAGAGTGGCCATGTCCTTCTTGGGGATAATGCCGCCACCGGTGAGCAGTACGTCCTCCAGACCGGCAGCGCGCATGCGCTCGATTACTTCCGGGAAGATAGTCATGTGGGCGCCGGAGAGGATAGACAGGGCCACCACGTCGGCGTCCTCCTGCAGCGCCGCACTGACGATCATCTCGGGGGTCTGCCGCAATCCCAGGTAGATCACCTCCATCCCGGCGTCCCGAAAGGCCCGGGCCAGGATTTTAATACCCCGGTCGTGGCCGTCCAGACCCGGCTTGGCCATCACGATACGAATTTTATGTTTCATCAAGCCCTCTTGCTGTCCAGGACAAAGGTCACCGGCCCGTCGTTAACCAGCTCCACCTCCATCATGGCGCCGAACACACCGGTCTGCACAGCGACACCCCGCCCCTGCAATTCGGCGATAAATTGCTCGTACAGCCGCTCGCCCTGCTCCGGCGGCGCCGCTCCGATAAAGCTGGGACGCCGCCCCTTGCGCCAGTCCCCCACCAGGGTGAACTGGCTGATAACCAGGGCACTGCCGCCGGTGTCGAGCAAGGAGAGATTCATTTTACCTACGCTATCGCTAAAGATACGCAGATTTGCGGACTTCTCCACGAGAAATTTTACGTCGGTCTCAGTATCGGTCTTGTGCACGCCCAACAGGACCACCAGGCCAGAGGCGATTGAGCCGGTGACCCGGCCCTCGATGGTAACGCCGGCGCGGGAAACCCGTTGCAGGACGGCTATCATACATTCATTGCTAGTTTCAAGTTTCTAGTTTCTGGTTTCTAGTCCAGAGTTATCAGCGCTCAATCCTTCACGCTGTCTTTGCGAGGGAGCGAAGCGACCGTGGCAATCTCGTAACCTCACTCCCCCCAACACGACCATGCCGTCAGAACATCCCGGCCTGTTTCCCCTTCTCCCTCTCCTTCCCCTTCCCCGCCTGTTTGAAGGTCTGATCTTGCTACAAAAAAGTGGACACAGCGAGAAGTCATATTACCTGTTTGAGCCTCATATTTTCATATTCTACCGGGGATCTGTAGCCCAGTTAAGAATGTTTTCTGCGCCGGTGGTAATAGCTC
>JACZSB010000297.1 GCA_022574435.1 Fidelibacterota bacterium | reverse complement strand
TAGCAGGACCTGCTTGGCCAGTTCCGCCCGGCGGCGGTGCATCTTGAGCCGGCGCCATTCATCCGGCGGGAAAGGGGATACCTCCATTCGGACCGGGCTGGATGTCGTGTCGGGCGGCAGGAACAGGTGGTTCCACGAGGCTACTCCCAAGCTGGGCGCATTGTTGTGGGTGACATCAGCCAGGGACCACAGCAGTGCCGCATCAGGAATGACCACCGCTTCGTGTCCGGGCTGCTCGAACCCCACCGATTCAATGCTGATCAACCGCCGATCCTCCCACGTAAAAAACAACGCCACCCACTCCACATCACCCGGTCAGTAGAGCAGCCGCCGGTGCCCGGCAGGTAGAGCCAGTTGATGTAGGCTAGAGGGGTCAGCAGTTGGATGACAACCTGTCTCGGGCGAGCAAGATAATTGTTCCCAAAATCGGGATACTCTCCGGGCCAGACCAGGAAGTAACCCACCCGCACTTGATCGGCAGCTGAATCCACCAGCGCCAGGTAATGGACAGCCTCCAGGTCCCCGGCCCGTGCCAGATAGAACCCCCGTTCCTCGATTTCCGCAGTGACTTGCGGTGGGAGGCTATCCTGGAGGTACTGAAAATCGATGGTGACGCCGGAGCAGCCGATCAGCATCGCGGCTGAGGCCGTCCAGAATGGCCGGCGCAGGCTAGAGCGTTGCAAACCGGTCGGTGGCCTCGATGAGTCTGTCCACAATCCCCGGCTCGGTGATGGAATGGCCGGCGTCGGGCACTATCTGCAAATCCGCCTCGGGCCAAGCCCGGTGCAGGTCCCAGGCCGAGCGCAGGGGGCAGACCACGTCGTAACGACCCTGCACTATCACCGCCGGCAGGTGTCGAATCTTGGACACTGCCTTAAGCAGTTGATCAGGTTCCAGGAATGCCCGATTGACAAAGTAGTGGCATTCGATTTGGGCAAAGGCCAGGCTGAATTGGTCCTCTCCAAAGCGTTCTACAGTTTTTTCATCGACGAAAAGCTTGCTGGTGGCTCCTTCCCAGATGCTCCATGCGCGGGCCGCCTCCACCTGCACCAGCTTATCGTCACTGGTCAATCGCCGGTAGTAGGCCTTGAGCAGATCGTGTTGCTCGTCGGTCGGGATGGGAGCCAGGAACTGTTCCCACCGGTCGGGGAACAGCCGGCTGGCGCCATCCTGGTAAAACCAGTGGATTTCTTCATCCCGGCAGAGGAATATCCCCCGCAGTATCAGCCCGGTCACCCGGTCGGGGTGCTGCTGGGAGTAGGCCAGGGCCAGTGTGCTGCCCCAGGAACCGCCGAAAACCAGCCAGCGCTCAACCCCGGCGGATTCCCTGACTCGCTCCATGTCGCTCACCAGCAGTTGAGTGGTATTTTCGCGGGTCTCGGCGTGAGGAGTGCTTTTACCGGAGCCCCGCTGATTTACCAATATTATCCGGTAGAGTTGCGGATCGAAATACCGGCGATAAACCTGCTCAATACCACCCCCCGGACCGCCATGGATGAACAACACCGGCCGGCCGGCGGGGTTACCGCACTCTTCGTAGTGAATGGTGTGCAGATCGGAGACGGATAGGTACTCATCCTGGTACGGTTCAATCGGCGGATACAGTTCGCGCATGGGTGACCTTTATTTTAGATTCTGTAGAAAATAACCGGCTCGCCACAGTAATATCTCAGTAACATTTAAGATTGGTTGGCAACATTTGGGTCGCAAGGCCAGTCAAATTACAACTTGAGTTCAATACCACTATTGATAAATGTCACAAAAGATTCACATGCTGAACTTTGCCTGTAAAAAACGATCCTTATTTAGCTGGTTGATTCTCTGCAGCTTGGTCAACGCCCAGACCCTGGCCCGCCCCAGCGACTATTTCCAGCAGGAAGTGAACTATCGTATCGAGGTGGCCCTGAACGATAGCAACCATACCCTGTCGGCTCACCTGGAACTGGACTATACCAATAATTCCCCCGATACCCTGGAGTTCATCTGGTTCCACCTATGGCCCAACGGCTATAAGAACAGAGAAACGGCCTTCGCCAAACAGCAATTCAGGCACGGTAGCACCAAATTCTATTTTGCCAAGGATGAAGATCGGGGCTACATCGACAGCCTGGACTTTCAAGTGGGCGCCGTCCACCTGGAATGGGATTTCCACCCGGAGTGGATCGATGTGGCCCGGGTCAACCTGGACCAACCGCTGCCCCCCGGCGGCTCCGTAACCATTGAAACCCCTTTCTTCGTGAAGATCCCCAAGATATTCAGCCGCCTGGGACACACCGGGAACCACTATGAGATCAGCCAATGGTATCCAAAGCCGGCCGTATACGACCGTGACGGTTGGCATCCCATGCCCTACTTGAACATGGGTGAGTTTTACAGTGAATTCGGCAGTTTCGACGTGCAGATAACTGTGCCTCGTGAATATGTGATCATGGCCACCGGCGACCTACCCGCAGGCGACCCTGAATACGCGTTTCTGGACAGTATGGTAACCGTAACGGCCGAGTATTATGCCCTGAAAACCGACAACGGTAAACCTGATAAAAAGGCCCGTAAGAAATGGCTGAAGGATGCAAATAAGCGGGAGTTCGCCGAGCCGGGGGAAGGACCCACTAAAACACTCCATTTCCATCAGGAGCGGGTCCATGACTTTGCCTGGTTCGCCGATAAGCGCTATCTGGTGCAGAAAGGGGCCCTGTGGGTAGAAGATTCCAGCCTGGCCGTAGCCGACACGGCGAGGCCCCGGGCGATCACGATCTGGGCCCTTTACCTGCCCAAATATGCCGACAGCTGGGAGCATTCCATCGAGTACATCCACGACGCGGCCGAATGGGCCGGCCGGATTTACGGTACCTACCCGTATAACCACATATCGGCTGCCTCCAGCGCTAAATCCGGCGGCGGGGCCATGGAGTACCCCAACATCACTATCGTATCCATCGGTGGAAACAAGGAGCTCCTGGAGGCCGTGATCATGCACGAGGTGGTTCACAACTGGCACTACGGCATATTCGGCTATAACGAGCGCGATTACACCTGGCTGGATGAAGGCCTCACCAACTATTCGGAGGTCCCCTACTGGCATAATAAATATGATGGGGAAAATGGCGGCCGTTTCCTCTATGTCATTCCAAAAGGGATCGGCCGGCTGATGAGCAAGCCCTTCACCATGCGGTCAATTAAGCATGCGATGGCCAATATTGTGGTTGGCACCCGCGATGACGTACCGATAGACGGCGATTTCAGTGTAGTCAGTCTGTTGAGTTATGGCCTGGCGATTCAGTCCCGGGCCCCGGTGGTGTTCGATTTCATGGCTCATTACCTGGGCGAGGACCGTAACCAGGCCCTCTGGGATGATTTTGCCAAAACCTGGTTCTTTGCCCATCCCGGTCCGGCCGACCTGCGGGCCGCCTATGAATCGGCGGCGGGCGAGGAGCTCTCCTGGTTCTTCGACGACCTGATCGGATCCACTAAAAGGCTGGATTACGGGGTAAGTGACCTGGCCCGCCAGGGGTCGGAGGTTAAGGTGACCGTAACCAATTTTGGTGAAATTGAAGCGCCGGTTGAGGTGGCCACGCTCGATAAACGTGGGGAGGTACTATCCACACAATGGCTGCCAGGGTTCAGCGGATCGCAGACAGTCACTTTCAGCGGCGAGGGGGTCGCCTCGGCCACCACCGATCCGGGTAGGTACGCGCCGGATTTCAAGCGCTCCAACGATCACCTGCCGCTTTTCCGGGTGGCTGATGTAGATTTTCAGCGGCCGGCCTTGAGGTTTCTGCTCAGCGCCCCGGAGCCGGACCGCACGCGGTTGTTCTATGCCCCGGCCATCTGGGCCAGCGGCTATAACGGACTGACACCCGGTGTGGTCTTTCACCACGGCATTGGGCCGCCGGTAATGAACCGTTTCTACAGCGCCTTGCTCTACGACTTCCGCAACGAGCGGCCGG
>JACZSB010000296.1 GCA_022574435.1 Fidelibacterota bacterium | reverse complement strand
ACCGTCGCCGCGGGCCGGCCCGATTGGAATACCGCCCGACTGATGGTAAAGCGGGAGCTTAAGCAGGGTTCGATCACCGCCGGACTACTACAGGCTAGACGCTTCGGGCTGGTGGACGAGGCGTTATCGATTGACGGCTACCGGAACCTGTGGCCGAAAGCTTACGGCCACGTCCAGGTGCAGCTGGCGCAGGGGCCGGGGGTGCTGCCTAGCCTGGATGGGACCGTAGAGTTGTTCCACGGCTTCGGTAGCGGCTGGGAAGCCTCCGGGGGCCTGCGCCGGATGGTGTTTAGCGCTAAAGTAGTCAATATACTGGGTGGTTCTCTGGCCCTCTACAGTGGTGATTGGTACCATCGTGGGCAGCTCCTTTTTATCCCCGGCGAAAGTGGCTACGGGGTTAATGCCGCCCTGGCTACCCGGCGCTATTTCGGCACAGTGGACAACTTCGGCCAGCTGGCCGCCGGCCGGGGCCGGGAGGTTGAAATCACCGGGGCCGACCCTGAAATACGGGAAACAACTACAGTCACTATTCGGGCGCAAGGTGTCTTAAGCCGGCGGATAGGCTTTACTTTAACCCTGGGATTTCAGCGGACCGAGAACTACGACCAGCGGGGATTTCAAGTCGGATTGATTACCCGCTGGTGAGGCCACAAGGCTGAAGCCGGATGCTGGATACTCAAAACTCGATACACTATGTTGGATGTTGGATAGAATCCCGCCAGAGGCGGGGTTGGATGCCAGGAACTTGGGACTTGAAATAAGGGGCTGAATACTGGATATACCGTGCACCTGATCAGCTCCCGACCATGTTCTCAATGGCCCGCCGTACCAACCGATTGAGGGAGACGCCCTCAAAGGCGGCCTTACTGATGGCCTGCCGGTGCAGTTGGGGCGGAATGCGAACATTGAAACTGCCCTTGGCTGATTTTAGTGGTTCTTTACCCACCTCCTTGCACAGCGCCAGGTAATCGTCAACCGCTTCATGGAAGGCCGTCTTGAGCTCCTTAACCGATTGCCCCTCAAATGTTACCGTATCGCCGATACCTTCGATTTTTCCGTAGAAAATATCATCATCGGCACTAAAATGGATTGATCCGATAAAGTTCTTATACCTGATAGTATCTTTCATTTGATCTGTCCTTTCACTCTCAGTGCTGCTGCAATCAGATCGATCTGGTAGCGCCTCAGAATGGGCTTGGGGTGGAGCCTGATAATGTCCTTAGTTCCTCTATTTGCAAAGGCAATCCTTGACCCCGATGTCCTTCCTGTTTTCAGTTCCTCGTAGCCAAACCTTCTTAACGGCCTGCGGAGCTGATCATACTTTGGCAGCCATTCTGCTGGTCGTGGCCTGTAGCCGCCGGGACCCTGCCCTGCTGGCAGAGGCCCAGGCCTTCCTTGACCAGTATAGCTGTGAGAATGATGTAATCGTGGCTGGTGCAGACAGGACTGTCTAAGCCGTAGATGAGGCAATTTTGACAGTAATAGAGAACTACGACTACCTCGCCCGGCTAGACAAACACAAGGCGGCGCTGGGGCAGCGCTCCAATACCGACTTTGTTGCCGAGGCGGTATAGATATTCAAGGCAGCGGGCGCTCCACTCTGGGTGATCTCTCCAAGAGTCGCAAGGAGCATGAGACACCCGGCGGCACGCCAACCCCCTTAGCGCCTCCCATGTTTATAGCGCTTGCCTGGAATTGGCACGATCATGTTGCCCGGCACTATCCAATTTCATTACAGTTAAGGACGGTCAACCCGCCGCAGATGCTACCCAATACAATGATTTGCTAGCCATCCACTCCAAGATTTAATAAAGCTCTATCCTTCCTCATGTGCCCATAATTTTTCTTAGTACTTTTTCTATCACTTTATTTAATAGGAATCCAATTGATAAGAATTGGTTTCTACTATTCATTAGACCGAGCATAAAAATCCGGCCGATTTTTTTCCTTCCCTCTATTGAAGCCCTATATCTGCCGTTTACTAGAAGAGATCCTATACCCCACTGGAGTTCAAATATTTTCTGCAAGCTTTGACTTGACATAGTAACGTCTTCGGAATTGGGGGAAGAATAGATAAACCTTAACCCTGCTGTCAAATTAAATGAGCAGTAGCGGTCGGAATCCATCAGTTTTATAGTGAGGGTTCTAAAACCAAACCAGGTAGGAAGTAGCCCCAACAGTTTCATAGCAAAGATAGAATTATTTTTTTGGAGATCTTTTAAATATCTTTCTGACGCTTTCAATAAATCGTGCTCCGGTATTGGTTGTGAAGGTCTTCTATAAGGCAAGCTAGGTAAACGATCGTAGGCAGATTTATATTTTTCCAATGCAGATTCATTGGAATGCGGCGAGCTGCAATCCCATTCATCGTCAGGGTATAACACCACAGGATGTGAGTCAGTTTGTTCATAAATAAAATTAGTCGCTGTCCCGACTGTATTTATGCGATCGTTCATATATTTATTTTCATCATGAGAAAAATAAATAAAACTAGCAAAGGGGATTGTATATCTTGGCTTGAAACTCTCTATTTGTATTTTCACCCTTTGCAACTTTTCTTTGGCAGATTTTTCTCTAAGCAACGAGTCTTCAGGGTTTCCTATCCAATTTGCGTAAGAAAACTGGGTCGCAAGAATATCCACTTCGCCGGTTATATTCTTTATCGATTCACATAATTTTCTTTTATCAATAATGCAATCGTTTAGATTTAATATTTTTAGACGGCTAATTTCACACAATAACCAAGAGTCAATACCCACTATTTTTCCCACATTTCCGCATATGATTGTAAAATCATCTTGCAAAAAATATTTCTCTAGATGCGTTAATTCTTTGACCTTGAAGGATAATTGTTCGCAGACATTTAAGACCCGCTTATCACCTGTTTCTTGAAATAATACAGTAATATCATTTCTGATATCTTCAGGAATATTGCTTAATACGGAGGGTGAAAAATGATCAGGATGTTCATGTGAGAACCAAATGTGGGTAATATTCCGGAAGTCTTTAATTTTGAATTTGCTTTCAACCAATAAATCCCAACCATCATTAAATGATGAGCCAAATAACCACGGGTCAACAATTAAATGAATAGACTGGTACTTTATAGTATAGGAAGCATGGTTAACCCACTTCATTGTTACTTTGCGCATCTCAATGCTCCGATATTTAAGGGTGGCTGACTAACATTTATTAAGAAAAGCTAAATGCTGTACGAATATGATATTATAATTATCACTAACGCGATTCTACATATCCGGGCCAAGGCCAGAGAGATTAAATCACTTGATTGCATGGTATTCATCCCGCTAATAATCCTGATATTCTGGATAGGAGGAAATGCGAATATCATAGCAGGCATAGATTGCTTGGGCTAATAAAAGGGCCATTCCTGCCCCTAATGAAAATCGCCTGAAGATAAAATGTCCAGTTGATCAAAATAATATTATCGTTTCAAGACAAGACCGTGGCCTATGAGTTGGGCAAAGGGGAAAAAGGGTGTTTAATAACCGACGCAAACAGACCTAAGGCCCTTTACATAGCATCCTGAACATCGTGCTCGATCAGGGGAACTCCGGAGAACGGCGGATCACAATGACCTTCCTTCCTTATAGAAGCTCCATAAGGGACACGGTTTCGTTTTCATGGAGATAGCCCTCTTCCAATCGCCGATCGCTTGTACCCTCCAGCACATGGTCAAACTGTGGGGAAAACTTACCCATATCAGTCCATTCGCCAAAGGACTTTCCCAGGGGGCGTCCTTGCTGGATGCCAGCAGGTGGCTATCGCTAATCTGCGCCTTCATCTCTTCAGCCACGCAGGTTTTCTGCCCTATCAAAAAAACATTTTCCCGTCTATATTCTACGGGCATCATTAGAAGTAAAGCGTTTGCTATTCCAACTTCTCAATAGCCGATTTCAGGTGCTTAGGTCTGATGTGAGCGGTTAT
>JACZSB010000295.1 GCA_022574435.1 Fidelibacterota bacterium | reverse complement strand
GTGGCCACCCTAGGAGTGGCCAAGATAACTGAAAGCCTCTGTGAACTGGGCTTCTCCCGGTCCCAAGTCTTAGCCATCTGCAAGCAGTTGGACGGGGAGATACGGTCCTGGCTCAAGCGATCCTTGGAAGAACCGTAATCATACGTAATTGTGGACGCTCGCTACGAGAAAATCCGCCGGGTTCACAAGGTAGAGAGTAACGGCGTGCTCATCGCCCAAGGGTGTCAACGCCCAGGGTAAACGGGATCTCTTGGGCGTTCAGGTATGCAATACGGAGGACCACCTGGGACTCGCCGTTGACGGCTACGTCGAGGCTCGGACTTCTTTGAAAGCCTTTTCCAGCGTGGCTTGAAGGGTGTTCTGTTGGTCATCAGTGACGCTCACGGAGGGTTAGTCAAGGCCATTGAAAGACAGTTCTTGGGCACCCAGTGGCAACGCTGTCAGGTTCACTTCAAGAAAAACGTGCTGGACAAGGTCAGGAACCGGGACAAGGCCTGGATCAAGGGCCGCCTGGATGATATTTTTCTGGCTGTCGACAAGCATACCGCCCTTGATCGCCTACAACAGCTGGTAGCCGACCTGGCCGGGAAATACCCCGGCGTAGCTGAGCTACTGGAAACCGAATGCGAGGATGCGCTGGCCTGTCTCAACTTCCCCTCCCAGCACCGACGGCGTATCCGAACCACCAATGGTCTAGAGCGGTTTAATCAGGAGATCAAGCGGCGAACCAGTGTCATTCGCATCTTCCCTAATAGGGAATCGGCACTCCGCCTGATCGGGGCGTTGTGCATGGAGCAGGCCGAGGAGTGGCTCACCGGCAAGCAGTATCTGGATATGTCGTTGCTGGAAGAATTGGATCAAGAAAAAGAAGCAGAACTAAGGCAGGAAGTGGCCGCGGCATGAACCCTTTTTACAGAACTTTTAGGACTTGACCTTCGACCAGTCGTTCGACAGGAATATCAGTATAATGCTCAAGGCCGTAGAATATTGCTTTAGTATTTTTGCAAGAAACTTCCATCGCTATTCCTGAAGTTGCGGTCGTGTGATGACAATCCCTGTGGCTATGGACTGCCGGGTTTGGGCAGAAATTGAGGAGAAACTAAAAATAGAGAGAACACGAAAGGCCCTTGGAATCGCCCAGCGGCTTGAGAGTCGCATGATGTGAGTCCCCCGTTAAGTTCGGAATAAACTAGATTTCAGTCGCTGAAACTAAGACTTTCTTAAGGGTCTGGCAAGTGATGGAAATCACAGGAAGTTCGAGACCTATCAGTTGAACAAGGTTCTCATCAAACGGATACTTTATGGTGCCAGGTTTGGCTGCGCACTATCCCGTACAGTGGCCTGCAGGACCGCTCTACACTCGTAAAATCCCTTGCTGACCACATCATACATGCCAACCGGCAATAGTCCCGCGATCAGCTAAAAAAAACCACCCGATTTGCATGGTGGCTTGGGATATCTCGGTCACAATTGAGGAGCTTTAGTGTTCTACTTCATCCAGGTCCGCTGGTGGCGCCAATGACTTCGGGCCAAACTGCCCGGCGCCAAGCTCGCCACTATAAAGTTCGATTGAGCGTCTGGCAACGATGTCGATTATCTTGGGTTGGAGAAATCGTATCCCGGCATTTTTGGCAAGCACGTTGCCCCACATGATTGGAGATTTATATTTGAATGCTTGCCAGGCAGGACGGAGCTTGTCAAAGACCTTAAATGCTTCCCTCAGCCACTTGTTACCGCGCAGTTTCTGAGCTGTGGAAGTGAAACTGCGTACAGTCTTACCGCTGAGATCAAGGCGCCTGCCAAACCAAGTATACTCCAGGAAATCAGCAATATCTTGAGCAATTAATTGGACCGCTCTGGCAAATTGACTCAAACCGGGGGCTAGCAGGGGATCTGTTGATTCTGGGTAATAGACCTTTGCGATATCCTTGATGAGCATAGGCACCTCTGTGATTAGCGGTTCAACCCACTTAGGATTCAGTTTCTTCTGATACCGTAATCGTCGCTTGCAAGTTCTCGCGATATCAATGGCCATCGAGTATTTTTCGTCATCTGGTCGTTCGCGATATAGGTCCACGGAATATTTTTTTGCTCTGAATCGATAATAGAGATTCCGGATGAATTTCCAGATCAGTAAGAGCCCAATAATGGAGACGACTCCCAAGATAAACGGCCAAAAACTTGGTGAACGGACTAATTCAGTCATGACTACTAGCTTTCACATTTTTCAATATCTCAGGGTAGTTAAAACCAAGAATTTTGTATTGGGGGGATGACTATCCGTGCCGGAAATCCGATTTCAGCTCGCAAAATAGGCTAAATAGATAGTTTCTATGTCTCAGGTGAAACCTCCCCGAACCACTCTCGAAGTTTTTCTTCAGCCCTATCTCGATGCTCTTGCTTCACATGAGCAGAGACGATTATTAACGCAGCAGCAAGTACTCCCAAATCATCAGTAAACCCGGCAACAGGTATCATATCTGGGATCGCATCGAACGGCAGAATAAAATAGCCGAGCGCTCCAATAATTATGGCCTTTGCCCATGCTGGCGTATCGGGATCTTGAAGGCAATAGTACATTGTCAAAGCTTTTTCTAATACTTCTCGGCCCGCTTTTATAGCAAAAGCCTTGACCTTCTCCCAGAATCTGTCATCTGAATATTCTTTACTAAAATCTGATTCTTGTTCGGCCATCACTAACCTCCTCTGGTTGTGTTAGATGATCTCCCGAGTGATGCTGATAATGAAAGGATAGCTAAAAAAATGCCCCCCTGAAAACTCGAGGTGTTTGCGCGAACAAGCACTCACGAGGCATCCACAAGGGAAGTTCCAGGGGGGACAAAAGTCCCACCTCGAATTCATCCGCTCGTGGATGCCGAGAGTGTCGCAAGACATATCGATCGTCGTGCTTGTTCGCGCAGAACCAAGTTACCAATGAACCGGAAATCGGGCAAGCAAAAGCCACAACTAGAGAATCCCCTTGTCAGCAAATGAGAAGAACTCCGTGCCGGCAATGATCAGATGATCCAGCAGCTGGATATCAACCAACTGACAGGCCTGCTTGATCTTGCGGGTGATGGCCTGATCATCGTCGCTGGGCTTGACCTCACCGGAAGGGTGGTTGTGCCCACAGATGATGGCCGCGGCGTTTTTCAGCAGGGCGTATTTCACGATCTCCCGGGGGAAAATCACAGCCTGGGTCAAGGTGCCCTCGAACAGGATTTCAGTGGAGAGCAGGGCATTGCGGCGATTCAGGAAGCAGACTATGAAGGTCTCCCGGGTGCGCCCGGCCAGCAGGGTGGCCAAGTGGTCGGCCACCTTCCTGCTATTATCCAAAACCTCGCCAGTCTTTACTGCAAACCGGTTCTGATAGGCCTCCCGCAAGTCCTGATCGCTGACCCGGTCAAGCAGCAGTTGAGCATCGTTCATGGGTCCTCCTTCCTAGATGGCCATGGCCGGTAGCAGCTCCACCGCCCTGGGCAGCCTGATCTTGGGAGCTGTTTCGCTGAACACAGCGGCTTGCACTTGCCCCAACTGGGCCTCGAGCTCCTGCATCCGCTCCCGGATGGAGAGATGGGCCTGAACCAAGCGCTGGGGCAAATGCCCTTCCCGTGCCAGTGTCTCGTAGAAGACCTCATCGCTCACGGTTTTCGGATCCAGGTACTCCTGGAACTCATCGGCCAGCTGTTCCTTGACCACCTCGTACTTGCCCTTGAGGCCGGCCAGTTCCCGTTTGATCTGGGTGGCATCCCGGGCGATGTCGTCCAAGAACGGCGTGGCACTCACCGACTCTATGCCTTGGAAGTCCTCTGAGAGGCCATCAATCCTCACATCAACGTCTTCCAGGAACTGGGCCGTTTCCTCGTCGAGGCAATTCGCGCAATACCAACATCCTGGACACCCTGCGTTCCAGCATGAATCGATCACCCGCTCCAGAAGGTCTACAGTCTCATTG
>JACZSB010000294.1 GCA_022574435.1 Fidelibacterota bacterium | reverse complement strand
CAGCACACCCGTCGTCACATCTCTGATGTAAAGGCCATAACTGGTCGCTGCAGCGACACTACTCCAACTGAAGGTCTGCGTCGTGCTGGAGAGGGTCGGACCCGGACTAAAACTATTCCCAGGCGAAATCAGAGTGGGCGGAGTGGGCGCTAAGCTGACCTCAAAAGAGGAAACCCACCCGGTTGTGTCAGATTCAAAACCTCCGCTTGTAATCAGCTCGGTCTGGGTCTGGGCTATCAAATCGGACGAAAAACTAAAGACAGCCAGTACTAAAAAAGTCGTATGGAACCAGCGTTTGTTTCTGGATCGTTTTTTATATTGCGTTTTCATCGTGAAACTTCCCACGCAGCGATTACCGTACCTCCTGCGCCGCTGGCCGTGAGTTCGGTGTTCATCACGTAGATTTCATAATTACCGTCGCGGTTTGACCCGAAGGCAATTTTAGTATCACCGAGAATCGGAGACGTTCCATCGGTGCCCAGCCGGAGGAGCCAAATGTCTGAGTTTCCCGTTCCGGATAGGGAGGTGCGTCCAATGACGACATATCCGCCATCGCTGGTCTGCTGGATGGATAAGCCCCCATCATAGCTGCCGCTGCCGCCATAGGTGCGGGTCCAGAGGGTGTCGCCGGCCTCATCGGTGCGGATGAGGTAGACATCCCGGCCTCCCGCACCAAAAGAATCGGTATAGCCGGCCACCACGAAGCCGCCGCCCACGGTCTGCTGGACGGAGTAGCCATAATCAGAGCCGCTGCCGCCGTAGGTGCGGGTCCAAAGGGTGGCCCCTTGGGCGTGGATGGATTGGCACAGGCCGGCCACAACCAGGATTGCAGGTAATAGCTGTTTGCTCTTCATGCTGTGTCTCCGGTCAAAAGTTTGGATGCCTGGTGATGGAGCCGCTGCTAGCTGACGACATAGGCCAACTGCGCGTGGGACGCGTGGGATAGGAAAAGTACAGTATAAGGGTTGAAGACCACTAAAGCAAGAATTAATGAGCAACGGGGCAGTCGGTGATTATGCAAGGCGTTAAACCACTTCGCTTAATCAGAGCAACCCCGCTAAAGCGGGCTATCTTATGATGACAGGCGGCTTGCACCCCGCCAACGGCGGGGTTTTTGATTAAGCGAATTCATTTATGGATTCGCATTCGATTTCGCCTCCAGGCGCGGTCTGGATTGATATCGCTAATTATCGCCTTAGTAACATTAATCCACATTGTTCCTCGAGCTAAGTGGTTTGATCACAATGTTTATTTATTGGTTTGGCTAGAAGATAGAATTACATTCAGGCAAATGTATAGACACGATATCAGGTTGCAACGGCCCGGTGTATTCCATCATAAATGATAGTTATGAGCCTCAACTGAACGCATGAAAAAGCAGCACCTCCTCGACGAAATTGAACGCACTGCCGAGCAGAACGGTGGCGTACCTCTGGGCAGGCAAAGATTCCTAGCGGAGACCGGAATACGTGAGTCCGATTGGACCGGGCGGTACTGGACTAAATGGAGTGATGCTGTTCGCGATGCCGGCTATGTGCCTAACACCAGACAGCGGGCGTTTGATGAGGATTATCTACTAGAAAAGCTCGCCTCCCTTGTCCGAGAGTTGGGTTACTATCCGGTGGTCGCGGAGCTGCGCATGAAGAGGGGGTCGGACCCCGAATTCCCTAGCCACAACACGTTCGCTCGATTTGGCCGTAAGGCACAAGTTGCGTCTGCGCTCCTTAGCTGGTGTGAGTCGTCTCCTGGGTGGGACGACGTCCAGGCGATTTGTGCCCCCCTGGCGGTTCGTGCCGAAGCTGATGAAGTGCCTGTCGAGAATGAGACGGCACCCGCGGTTGGTTACGTGTATCTTCTGAAATCCGGGAAGTACTATAAGATCGGCCGTAGCAACGCTCCTGGACGCAGGGAATACGAGCTCTCTATTCAGCTTCCAGAGCCCGTCGTTACGGTCCACACAATCAAGACTGACGATTCGGTCGGAATTGAGCAGTATTGGCACCAGCGTTTCGAAGAGCGTCGAAAGAACGGTGAATGGTTCGAGCTTCGAAGAGAAGATGTCTCAGCCTTCAGACGTCGTAAGTTCATGTAGACGGCGTCCAACATCTGCACACGCTGGGACTCTCGTAGCTTCGCTCCCGTCTTACGCCAGTCCTCTCTCCGCATGCGGAGAGAGGTTTTTAGCAGATCGATTAGCATATGAGCAATCCAAGGACCAGTTTACCCCGCGACAGGCGGGGCGCAACAGGCGAGCGACAGCGGGAATTGCAGATTGTATATTCTCGATTGGTGATGGGAAGGATTCTTCGGATTTCGAGTGCCCGATTATCTATTTCGTTCTTCCTTGGCGTACTTTGCGCCTTGGCGGTTTTTCTCCTCTTCGCGCACCTGGCGAACGACAATGGGAATTGTAGATTGTATATTGTCGATTGATGATAGTATGATGCTGACAGCGTTAAATCAATTACCTACCACTGAAACGATAAGAGTTCTACGAGCCAGTTCAACGACGGCGCCACCGCGAATACTTATCGCTGGAGTAATAGGAGTTAGACGACGACATTCGATGATGGCACACAAATCAATCCGTACCGCTGGGACAATAATGGCAGTACATCCACAATATCACCCCCAACATTCATTATGCCCACCCCGACCGTCACTGCACATTCGGTTGGCCTGCCTCTAGTTCCAACACCGGCGTATATTTATCCAAGCATCCCGGATCCCTAGAATACCCGAACCGATTCTCCCGCACAGATACTCCGATTTCCATGGCAGAGAGCACTCAAAAACTACGGGGTCTCGAAAAAGGCTATTGACATATTAAAAAAAATCGTTATATTGCCGATATAAATTACATTCCAAAAGAAGTAACCATCTCATCGTCCAAAAAAGATAGAATTCAAAATGAGATGAAGGAATGGTATAAATATTTCTTATCTCAAACAGAAAAACTTCGGGAAGACGATAATGGCGATCTGGTTGGGAAGTATTTTGTTATTAGGGATGGTAAAATAGTTGCAACCTATGACAATTTCGATACGGCCTACAGGGCGAGTATTGAACAGTACGCCGACCACAGGTTCATAATCCAACAATTGCTGGAATCTGACCAACCTGAGTTAATCCTAGTTACTGCATAGAGTGGGCACTCAATATTTTCGAAACAGGCCGGAAATAATTCTCCAGCGGGGGCCTGTTATCCCTGTTGGTATCGGTAATCCGGTTGAGATCACTGGGGATCAGATAGAGATGAAGGGTGAGTTGTGCAATGCACTCGTAGATACAGGCGCGCATTCTGGTATGATAAACCCTAGCCTTGCAAAAAGACTTAATCTACCGGTTCATGGATTTACAAAATTCTCATCTGCGTCCCACGATGATGTTGATGCCAAGGTTTATGTGGTTTCGCTTTTTTTCCCACCGCCACTTGCAACAGTATACACAGTCCAACTTTCGGAGGCTCCGCGCGATTTTACTAATCATCATCTTATTATAGGACGAGATATTATCTCCAAATGGCATATCACATTTGACTTAAATCAGGGCCGCTATTCGATCAGCACCGTTTGATATTAAAAGGTAGTGCGGGAATAATACCCCGCAACAAGGTGTCAGCGCGATATTAAGCGGGAAAGTGACGTGTCAATAGGTGGCTATGGGTGACGTTGCTCCCGGCTGAAGGCTGAGGTGGGGCATATTCGCAATGGTACCTTCCAGCCTATAGAAAGGCTATTCAAAATCTGGAAATACTTTTCCCTGGTCATTCCCGCGGTACGCATATTCGCCTTACGATATCTAAACCTACATCGCTATATTTCGGTATAATGACCGGCCGGATGACCCTTGGCTTGGACATTACGATATGGCTTCCCTTAATGCGGGCAATGCCGAATCCATCAGCCTCGAAGATGGCTACTTGGGTCTGCCAATTAGTTGGCGTGAGCCTGGGCATCA
>JACZSB010000293.1 GCA_022574435.1 Fidelibacterota bacterium | reverse complement strand
CGGTTGGATATCGCGGTGGGACCTGCGGGCTGCGACAGCTTGGAATGCACTGTGCCCAGTTGCCGGCCGGAGCTGACCTTGCCGGTGGATTTGATCGAGGAGATCGCCAGGATGGAGGGCTATGACAACCTGCCAACGGTCGACGGGGTGGAGGTGTCGTTCAAATCGTTCAGCGGCGATGCGCACGGATATTTCACCACTGTGCGCCATACTCTAGTGGATTGGGGTTTTTACGAGCACCGCGGCAACACCCTGACCCGCGGAGAGCACGCCGGCTTATATCATGAGGCCGGGGGCATTGAGTTGCGCAATCCCCTCAGCTCGGAGCTGGCCTTTTTGCGCACTTCCCTGATCCCGGGACTGGTCCAGGCGGCGGGTTTCAATCTGCGGCGGCAGCAGAAGATGGTGCAGCTATTCGAGATCGGCGCAGTGCAACATTCGGATTCACAGGCATATAACCGCACTCGCGAAACTTTCAGGCTGGGCTTAATCACCACCCTGGGGCCCGGCAGCGGCGCTACCCACTGGAAGCAGCCACCCCCCAAGGATCTCTACTTTTTAAAGGGTATCACGGCCCGCCTGTGCCATGCGCTGGGGTTACCAGAGGTACAATTCGCCGCCACCACGGCGCGTCATCTGGATGGTGCGCTGCAAATAACGGCCGCAGGCGAGGTATTGGGCATTTTGGGAACGATCAGCCGGGAGGTCCAGGAAATTTTCGATCTGGAGCTGCCGGTGGCGGTGGCCGAAATCGATCTCGAACCACTAGGGCGGCTGCGTGCGCCGGGCGCCGGGGTGTACCGCGATGTAATTCCCTATCCGGTGGTGGCCCGGGACTTGGCTATTGAGGTCAATGCCGGTGAAGCGGCCGGCCGAATAGTGGCTACTATCAGGAAAAATGGGGGGAAATATCTCCGCGACGTGCAGATTTTCGATGTATATTCGGGACGGGGTATCGCAGTGGGTCGCAAGAGCGTGGCCTTCCGGCTGCACTTTCAGGCCGACGACCGCACGCTCACCGATGAGGCTGTCGACCGGCAAGTCAAGCGCATTGCCGGCGCGCTGGAGCAGGCACACCAGGCCCATTGGCGGATTTCCTGATGACAAACCGAGTGAGGGGAGGAGGTAGAACCATGGCTGAAGAAGCACACAATATGGTTCGGGTGAGTATCTACGGTAACGAGTATACCGTCCGGGCGGTGGCCAATCCGGAATACATCAAGGAGGTTGCCGCTTACGTTGACGAGCGCATGCACGAGACGGAACTGAACCTGCCCGGTCCCGTGTCGCCCACCCGCATCGCCATTCTGGCGGCCATGAGCATCACCGACGAGCTGCTGATGGAACGGCGCAAACGGATTCAGGCTCTGGACCAGATCGAGCAACGGGCGGGGGCCATCTCAATCATGGTTGACGAAGTGCTGGAGAGCACCTTTCGCGATTGAGCGGCCGGTGAACCGGCAAGCGCGTTAATGGCCCGGCCTTGGCCCAGATAGAGACTCTATCCCTTTTAGGAAAACCGGTAGCAGAGAGCCTATATTCGGCTCTACAGCCCCGCATTTCCTCACTTCTTACTAAAAATATTACCCCAGCCCTGGCGGTAGTGCTGGTGGGCGATGACCCGGCTTCCAAACTGTATGTGGGCAGCAAAACCAGGGCCTTCAAGCGGCTGGGCCTGATCAGCGAGACCTTTAACTATCCCGCCACCATCAGTGAAGACGAACTGCTGGGCGTGATCGATAAGCTTAATGCGGATCCCCGGTTTCACGGCATTCTAGTACAGCTGCCTCTGCCCGGCGCTATCGATTCAAACCGGGTGCTGCTACGCGTCGACCCCCTGAAGGATGTGGACGGGTTCCACCCTACCAATCTGGGGCTGCTGCTGTCCGGCCAGCCGCGCTATATTCCCTGCACCCCCCATGGTATTCTGGCAATACTGGAGCACTATAAAATCCCGGTAGCCGGCCGTCACGCGGTGATCGTGGGCCGCAGCAATATTGTGGGCAAACCGTTGATGGCCCTGCTGGCCAATAAATGGGAGCGGGGTAACGCCACCGTCACCATCTGTCATACCGGCACCACCGACCTGGCCCAATACACCCGGCAGGCCGATCTGCTGGTGGTGGCTTCCGGGCGGCCCGGCCTGATCACCGCCGACATGGTCAGACCAGGGGTGGACATTGTGGACGTGGGGATGAACCGGGTACCCGATGACTCCGAAAAAGGCTACCGGCTGGTGGGGGATGTAGCCGCTGAAGAAATGTTGGGCCGGGCCCACTCCCTCACACCAGTGCCCGGCGGAGTGGGACCCATGACGGTGGCCATGCTGGTGCACAACACGGTAGCTGCGGCGGAATTAACTGCTGGAGGAAGCGGGTCTGCCTGAGGTAAATTGGGCCGCATAGGGAGCGAAAAATGAATGGGGAAGAGGTGGTTGCCGCTACCGACTAACCGTTTGCCCCGGTAGCTCAGCTGGATAGAGCGCTGGTCTCCGGAACCAGAGGTCGTGGGTCCGAGTCCCGCCCGGGGTACTGACGAGAAGCCCTCACTGCCCTTTTGGGAGTGGGGGTTTTTTGCATTGTAAGGGATTGTAGTCTAGTGCAGGCTGTGGCGTCCTGGGGGAGCCACAAAATAGCCACACTGTTTTTAGTGCGAGAGCACAAGGAATGAGGGTCTTGACAACAGTTTGGTGCTTCTATTACCAGAATTTTGTTCGAAGATGGTTAAAGTTGAGGGCATCACCACCTAAATCTTCAAATCGCTGCGATAATTCAAAATCATCTGTTAATAGAAGATATTTTCCTCTAGCTGAGCAGATGATTGCAGCATCGGTCAGGCCAACTTTTGAAAAAACTGGTTCCTCAACTGCAAGTTTACTCGCAACGTAGTTTTCTTGAAGCACTTTGATTGATTTTGTGAAAACGTTTCTGAAAAAGGTTTCTCTCCGCCCCTTCAGTTGACCCGCAAGATTGGATACCTCTGTTAATACATTCGGGGTTGTTATCAGTATAGAGAATTGATCAAGAAAACGTGAAAGTGTATCATAATCTTCTACAATAAATTGGCTTGTGCGCTTATACTTTGGTATCAGGTCGCGATCTAATGTTCCAACAAAAAGGAGTAGAAGAATGTTTGTGTCAATTAATACCCCTTGATTGGCATATTTCCTAACTATTGTCTGCAGATCTACTTTCAGATGTCCCCATCGATCTTATTGTCATGGATATTACATTGAGAGTCGCAGTGTCTACCTTTAATACTTTATACTTTCTTTCATATTTTCTCGACCCTGCCATAAGAGCCAATCCAGTCGGAGGATTTTGGTCTTTCACATAATAGCCAAGGGTGATGAGCCAATAAGAACTATCTTCAGCAGGAATGACCTCCTCAAGCTCCAAACCGATGAAAGGCTGACCTGGAAAGAACTCACTTAATGCTTTTATTGCGGCATCCACTGCCTGTTTAATATTGGACATGGTTAGCGCCCCACTAATTCTTAGAAATGGTATCTCAATTGAGCCCGGCTATTATGTGCTTTGATACGGAACACTGAAAATTACGTATGCTGTTAATGTAATTTACTAACACTTAGCGGAAGAAACTAATTCCACGGAATTACCTATAACGCTAAATGGGCTCACCATACCCCGGCATCCGATTCACATACTCCGCTGCCAGATCAAAGTTGGGATGGGTGTAGAGCCGAGTAGTGGAACTGGATGTGTGGGCGAGCAGTACCCTCCGATCCTCCATACTCAGCCCCAAGTCCCGTAAGGTTGAGGAAAATGTGTGGCGGAAGCTATGCAGCGTTGCCTTCGGCCGCCCTCCAACTAAAAAGCCCCTGATCAGCAGTCGACCAGGGGCTATAATCATCAGGGCCAGCGCATTCTAGGACCTATCCCACCTGGGACAGCCCCGCTAACGACTCTTCCATCTCCGCTTCACTGAACTCGTAGTCGTGC
>JACZSB010000292.1 GCA_022574435.1 Fidelibacterota bacterium | reverse complement strand
CCGATGGAGGGGATGGGATAAACTACATCGTGGTTCGCATTCTTTTATTGCTATTATCAACCACAGCGGTGGTTGCGGGTCAACGGCCGGCTGCCGGTGATCTGCCGGTTGGTCCCAAATCGATCATCCTGATAATCGCCGACGGCACAGGGATGGGACAGCATACTTACGCTTATTATCTAGGCAGTCGTTTTGCTTTGCAGCGCTTCGAGCACGTGGGATTGATGACCACCCACCCGGCCGACAGCCTTAAAGTGACTGAATCCGGCGCCGCAGCCACCGCTATGGCTACCGGCCACAAGACCTATACTCGTGCCATTGGGGTCGACGAAAACAAGCGACCGTTGAAGACCGTGTTGGAATACGCCATTGAAAAGGGGATGGCCACCGGATTAGTAGCGACTTCCACTATCACCCATGCTACCCCGGCAGCCTTTGCATCCCATGTGGCGGACCGCTCCGACGAACCGGAGATCGCCCGCCAGATGGCCGCAGCCGGATTAACCGTCATATTCGGTGGAGGGCGGAAATACTTTATGTCCCGGGAGCAAGGTGGTGAACAGCAGGAGGATTTGCTGGCGATGATGACCTCGCAGGGTACGCAGGTGATCGACAACTTGGAGCAGCCAGTCGGCTCCGATCGCCCGGTGGTGGGGCTGTTCACCATGGATAACATGCCTAGAGCGGTCGATGGCCGCGAACCCACGACCACCGCAATGGCCCAGCGGGCGGTGGCTATCCTGGAGCAGGACCCCGACGGCTTTTTCCTGATGGTGGAGGAGTCGCAGGTCGATTGGGCCGGGCACGATAATGACCCCGAATACCTTCGTTATGAAATGGAGTCATTAGGGGAGCTGGTGGGCGCTCTGCTGGACTATCAGGCCAGCCATCCCCAAGTACTGGTGCTGTTGGTGGCTGATCACGAGACTGGAGGACTTTCCGTTCTGGACAAGGCTCTGGGGGCGGGCCTGAAGACGGCCTGGGTAACTAAAAGCCACACCGGCAACCTGGTACCGATCTTTGCCAGCGGCCCCGGCAGCGAGGCATTCGACGCCGTGGTGGACAACACCTTTATCGGGAAGAAACTGATAGAGTATGTCACCGGCCGGTGAGGCCCCGGGCAGTGTGGATAACGGCGGCCTGGAACTAGTAGTGCTGGTAAAACGCTTCGATGGCAGCACGGCCATATTGATGTATTGCAAGCGCGTGACCCTGCCGGAAATCCGGCACTGGCTACGGTCGGCCCGAGGCTAAAAAAAATCGCTTGACAGGTCAACTGCTAACCCTTACTATCTAATCCAGCAATTCAAAGCACAAGCACCAACAATTGCGAGGAAAAACGATGTACTCACGGATTAATAAGCCGAACGGGGTGGGTGTGGTCCCTATTCGCAATCGCCCTCCTGGTGAGCATTAGTACTGCCCAGGAATCAGCGGCCAGCCCCCAACTGGAGGAACAGGATTACTATTACGACGGGGAATATTTAGCCGAGCAGGAGTATTCGGGTAATCGAGCGGCCTTCACCGGCCTGGTGAGCGGCACCGCGGCCGGACCATTCGGATGGGTGCTGGGGTATGCCATCGCCTCCAATATGGAGGTGGATGTAGCTCGGCGGTATACCAGCGGCCTGAGTCGTAGGCAGCGGGGTGACTTCAACCTGGGCTACCGCGATTACGTGATGAAAAAGCGTCGGCGGAGATTCAATTTGGCCGCGGCGGTGGGCACGGCGGTGTTTCTGGTAGTCCAATCAAATAAAGACGAAAATAAGTAAATCCCACTTAGCGGCGGGAAGGGGCTGCTCCCGGCGGTTGGCAGGGCAGATGAATAGATTTCCCTGAAGCATCTTATAAGTACGGAAAATTCCACCTTATATTTGACATGAGGGTGGGGCACACTTGGCCGTACTGGAAACTAACTTTGTTTCTCACGAAGAGCAGATGAAATGCTCATGGTGGTCTCAATTTAAAGATCGTATGAAAAGGTTGAAGTTTGATATGGGGAATATCAGACCAAAACTCTAATAATAAATTGTATGGTATCATAAGTTCTTATATTTTAATGCTGTTAGTGAACAGCAGCTTGCACTATGAAATGCCCTAAGTGTAAACACGACAATCCACCCGATGCTTCGTTCTGCATGAAGTGCGGGGTTCCCCTTTCAAGCAAATGCCCAAAGTGCAGTGCCGAAAACCCGGAGGGGGCTGCCTTCTGCATGAAATGCGGCACGCGGCTGGGCGAAGCCGGTCCTACCAGCCTGCAGGAGCAGTTCGACGTCATGCAGGAGACGCTTCCCTCGTCAATGATGGAAAAGCTGGCGATCACTACCGATGGCGAGAACCGCATCGTTACGGTCCTTATGGCAGACATGTCGGGTTCAGTGGAAGCCACACGCGATTTGGACCCTGAAGATGCGGCGGACCTCGTGAGCGGTCTGCTGAAGACGATGATCGATGTGCTCACCAAGTACGAATGCCGGATCGACAACATCGTCGGCGACGAGGTGGTGGCGGTATTTGGCGCGCCGAAGATGCATGAGGACGATCCTGAAAGGGCAATACTGGCAGGATTAGAGCTCATCGAGGCAGTGCAAAAAAATGATTTGAACGCGAGTGTCGGTATAAACACGGGTGAGGTGTTCTTCGGGGAAATTGGCTCCCGGGAACATCAGAAACGAACGGTCTATGGAACAGTGGTGAATCTGGCCGCACGGCTCCAGGGGCAAGCGGAAGCAGGGCAGGCATTCGTCGGGGAAACCACCTACCGGCATGCGCGGCGTTCATTCGAGTTTGAGCCGCTATCCCTGAAGGTCAAGGGATTCGATGAGCCCGTTGCAGCCTACAGGGTGATACGCCCACGTCCCCGGATGGAAAAGGTGCGAGGAATCGAAGGCCTGCGCGCACAGATGATCGGGCGGGATGACGAGCTACAAATCTTAAAAGAGGCCCTTTCAGAGACACGCAAAGGTAAGGGTCAGATGGTGTCGGTCATCGGGGAGGCTGGATTGGGCAAGTCCAGGCTCGTGGATGAGTTGAAAAGGAATGGCGCCGAGGAACATGAGGGAGAATCAATACCGTTATGGTTGGAGGGAAGATGCCTGGAGCTTGGCATGGCAGCCAGCTACTGGCCAATCATAGACATCTTTCGGGAGCATTTCGGATGGAAACCTGAGGATGCGGACAGCGTGCGTGCAGAGAGCCTCGAGGGCACGCTCCAGGAGATGGTGGATAGAGGTGATCTTACCGAAGATCAACGAGGAGAGATGGGACCGCTTTTAGGAAACCTGCTGTCGGTCAAGTTCGGTACTGAGTGGGATCAGGTGCTGCAGAGCGCTGATCCGGAGCAGATTAAGCACGGTATTTTCATGTCGATACGCGATTTCTTTTTAGCCCTTGCCAAACGAACACCTGTGGTGCTGGTTCTCGAGGACCTGCACTGGGCGGATTCTCTCTCCCTTGATTTTATCTCACTGTTGATGGAAACACTCACCGGGGCATCGTTGTTGTTAGTTTGTATCTACCGGCCTGAAAGAGAGCACAAGTGCTGGCGTCTGGCGACCATCGCTCAGAGGAAGTGCGCGGAGCGTTACACGGAAATCAACCTTCACGAGCTTAGCAGACTGGAAAGCAGGCGGTTGGTGGAAGCGCTTCTGAACATAAGCAATATGCCGGAGTCAGTAAGGGAGATGATTCTGGAGAAAACACAGGGCAATCCATTCTTTGTGGAAGAGGTGGTACGGTCGCTGATGGACACGGGGATGGTATACCGGGAGGGCGGCGAATGGCGCGCTAGTGAGGATATCGTGTCGGTGAAGCTTCCTGAGAGCATACAAAGCATCGTACTGAGTCGCATCGACCGCCTGGAGGAGCAGCTGAAGCATGTGTTGCAGAGTGCATCGGTAATTGGTAGACTATTTCGCAGGAAACTGCTGGAGTACACGACCCAAAAGGAAGCGGAGCTGGAGAG
>JACZSB010000036.1 GCA_022574435.1 Fidelibacterota bacterium | reverse complement strand
TATATCTGCTTTCACAGCCGGTTTCCTGAGTGTTAGTCCATGATGATTACTGAGCCCAACTGCTGGTAATGATTGATCCGCAAAGTTAATTCTCGCATCAAATGAAATGGAAATTAATTCAGCATGATGGGGCGTCTGACCGGTAGGATACAATATGTGGGGTAAGCCGGGAGTGAAGCCATTGACGCCCACCACCATGTTGGCGTTGTGGGCCTGGTTGTGGTACAGGACGAACCTTTTGGTTTAGTCAGAAGATGGAATTACATTCCGGTAAGTATATAGACACAATATCAGGTTGCAGCGCCCCGGTGTATTTCTTCATAAATGATCGTTGTGTGAACAAACGTGGAGCTCAGGGTGGAATGGTCTGAGATCAAGGACAATATTCGCGCTGATTTACTGGCGCGTGGCCTTAAGGAGCCCAGGCTCCGACTCAGTGCTCTGGATCGCCTTGAGAATCTCTTGGCCGAATGTTATCCCAACTTCCTGAACAATCCGAAGGTCCTACTCAATGTGGGTAAGGACGCAGTGTCAAAGGAACTGGCACGAGTCAAAGAGACCGGGGTCCTTAACGGCGCGGAGAAAAGCGTCCTGAACGATATCTTCACCCGCTTGAAGGAAGCGTCACTGCATATTTCCACTGCCAGACGGAGTCGTGAGCCTCATTCGCAAGCCACGGCGAGTAACCGGAAACCGACCGGGCACGCTACGCGTGAGGGGATAGACATCAAGATTGGGTTACCACCGGTAATCTGGGAGCGCTCACGAATCCTAATCCTGGGCACGCTCCCTGGCGATGACTCACTTCGGCTCCAGGAGTACTACGCCCACGGCAACAATCAGTTCTGGAAGATTCTCCCCGTGGTCTATGGCGAAACAGTCGGTGTAGGATACTCGCAGCGGCTTGAATTCTTGCAAGGTAAGGGAGTGGCGCTCTGGGATGTGTTACGAAGCGCCAAGCGCGCGGGAAGCTCGGACTCCAGCATTGAGGCCGAAGTCGCCAACGACTTCGTGGACCTTTTAAAGATCTACACAAATCTGAAAGCAATCGTCTTCAACGGCCGCGGGGCGCAGAAGCTTTTTCGGCGGCACGCAGAGAAGTCGCTAGCTACTGTATCCAGGCCGTCCCTGCCTACGTTTTACTTTCCGTCGACCAGCCCAACTCCAGGCCGATATGTACTGCCGCTCGAGAAGAAGGTCGTCCGTTGGAAGTCGCTTCTGACCCTGTGAAGGATCTTGCTCCAGCAGTGATCGGCGCGTTGCCCCATGCGACAACCTGCCCCCCAACTCGGCGCTCAGCCGTCCGCACGCTCCCTCACGCTCGTGTGCGGCGACTGAGCGCTGACGTTAAACCGCAAACCTACAAATAAGGAGACAGAATTATGATTATCAATTCAGAAATGAAAAAAGTATTAATAACAACCGTCATTTTATTAATTATAGGATGCGCAGCAATTGCGCCAAAAGTTACGGCAACTTCTGTTTCTGTTACTACCAATCCATCAGGTGCATCGATCTATCTTTATGATGCTACTACACACCAAGAAACAGTACTTGGAACATCCCCTGGCAATTTCAATATACCTCAAGGCACTCTTTGGGTCTTCTTATTAGCAAAGCTTGATGGACATGAATCTGTGAAAGAGATGATAACATCACAAAAAACAAGTTATGTGTTCAATCTAGAAAAGGATTGGATGGAACAGATTTTCAACGAATATCTTGTAGAAAAGAAATACGATAACGATTTTGTAAAGAAGGCTCTAGATGTTGTTGGAACTTTTAACAAAGCAATTAATTCCCCACGAATGCTCTTTGCTTCTGTTTATATTGATGGTGAAACGCAGTTAAGTCACTTGAGTCTTGACTATCCAGATATGTCAAGTTCAGCACTTACGAGAGCACTTCAAAAATGCAGGATTGAACTGAAAATGCTTACAATGGTTGGAAGTTTTGAACATACACCTTGGGAATATGAAAAATTTCGAGAGATAGAATTATTAATAACGAAAATCAAGGGTGGACTACTTCAATAGTGAATTCAGGTGTTTATTGAGCAGTAAACCATGCTGTTAAAATAAAAACCAAACCTAACTTACGGTTCCACTGGATGCTAATGCTAGTGCGAGTTTCTTGGTATCGAGCTTCGCATGGTAAAAGTTGGCAATTCAAGGTTTAGTGATCCGCAGCCACACCAGCGAGCCTTATCGTCAGGTCGCAAAAGCAAATCACCTCAGTCGACAAACTATTGCAAAAGTCACCCCGCCACTTGGGCCGGGTGGTCCTGCCCCTGCTTCGCCTGGCAGACATCCCAATAATAGCACCAGTTGCATAGCACCGTTTCGTTGGGCTCAAGGGTCTCCGGCCGCTTTTCCGCCTCCCTGACCTGGTCGATCCGCTTCCCCAGCATCCCGATGATCCGCTTGGAATTCCATTCCACCCGGTTCAGCCGCACCTCCAGGCCGTGGCGCAGGAAATGCCACACCACGTCCACCTGGTCCACATCCTCCCGGGTCGCCAGCAGCGCCTGGAAATAGACCTTCATCTGCAGGTCGCCCTGGGCCTGGGTGGGGGTCAATACTCGCCGGCCGGTCTTATAGTCGTGGATCGACCAGTGTCCGCCCCCGTGGTGATCCAGCCGGTCCAGAATGGCCCGCATGGGATAGCGGCCGCTGCCGTCCAGATCGAAGGTCAGCGATTGCTCCGTGCCGGCCACCGGCTCCTTGAACGGGGCATATTGGCGATAGAACCCGGCCAGCGAGCGCATCCCCAGTTGATAGTAGTCGTCGGTGCTCCAGCTGGGCCGGGCTATGCGGATGTCATCGCCCCACCCGTCGGACCAGATGGCCCGGTAGCGCTCCAGTACCTGGTCAAAAAGGACCTCGTGCCCGGCCATTCGTTCACCGTACAGCCATTCCAGGGTCTGGTGCTGGCAGATCCCCAGGAAACTTTCTATGGACCGGCCGGTGGGCTTCAAATGGTCGATGTAGCGGAAACGGTATTGCGCCGGGCACTGCTTAAAGGTTTGCAGCCGGGAGTAGGAGAAATTACGGTGCGCCAATGCCCCTCCGGCCATCGGCCTCTCAGCGGCCTGTGGGATAGAGCGGCGTCACCAGGCGGTAGTCCCCGAACATATTCACATCCACAAAAACGAACCTCCAGCCCTTGTCGTAATAACGCCAGATCTGGTAAGGCTTACTCTGGGCATCGAAGGGATGCCGCTCAATATCATCAGGCGGCCCATAGGTGATGTATACCATGCCCAGGTCCGATTCCCACCCGGCCTGGTACGAGCGGAAATGGATATTGGAGTAGGCCACCCGCCGGTAATATTCGTCCATCAGTTCGTTGCGGGGAGTCCCCGGCGTAGGATCACGGTCTTCCCAGAAATCAAGTAACAATTTGCGGCGTTCCTCTTTGTCCTTGGGCGCTCTCATTTTTTTCAATTCGCTATGGGTTGCCAGGTACCGGGTCTGATTGATGGCCTTGTCGATATCCTTTATCAGCCGGGAGATCCCGGTCCAGGCGATCTTTATGGGGAATTCCCGGCTGACGCTCAACTCCCCGGCCGACAGTTCCACTTCCAGCGTGTATTCCCGGTCAAGCAAGGGCTTAGTGGCCATGGGGATCCAGTAGTCTGTCAGCGCATCATTCAGCTCCAGGGTATCAACGTCGGTGGTTACTACTTCTTCGTCGGAATCTTTCAGCGTGTACTCAAAGGTGGCCAGGAGCGGTTCGCCGGTTGGATTCCATATTACCAAATAGACGTAAATAGAATCCACATCGTCGGCAATCTGACCTTTGAATTGGGGAATTATCTCCACGGGCCGGTCCAACTTGCTGGGCGCCTGCGAGACCAGGATGAAATCGCTCAGGGCCAGTTCGTCGGCGGCATACCGCTGGACCGTCACCTCCTTGGTGGCGCTATAGCGCCGGCGATTAGCCAGATCGGTAATATGGGCGATGATCTTATAATCACCCGGCGTGAGTGTCAGGCTGGTGGTGGGATAACGGGCCTGCTCATCGGACCTGGTCTCCTGGTAATCTTCCAACAGCACCTCTTCCCGCCATATCTTTGTAACCCGCACCTTCTCGTCCTCATCCATGGCGAAGATCGAGATCTCGTACTCCGCTTTAAAGGCCTGGCCCTGGCGGACGAATACCAACTGATTCATAGTGATCCGGGTATACAACCTGATCAACGCGGAGTCCGGCTCAGTAGTGGGATATTGCCTCACCTCCAGAGCCAGTTTTAGCCGCTTATCACCGGCTTTATCACGGAATCTGGAGGTGCCTTGGGCGGCGGCAGGCTGATGGCACAGCAGGGCCAGCAACACCCATGTTATCCGGCTAGCTCTATTCAAAATAGGCTCCCCAATTGAATCTAACCACGCCTGCGCTCGTTAGAAACCAGACCCATTGCGACGTGGGGATCAAAGCATATATAATTTCCGATGGTAATCCGTCTTTCCGCGTGAATGTGAACCGGCGCTGGTCCCTCCGATCAAAAACCACTGCCCCCGCAGAAGTTGCCAACCAAATGTACGGCCCGTAACCCTCTATATCCAAAATTTTCCCACCATTGGGCGCTTTGAGAGCCATCGGTTCGAAAAGGCGCCCATGGGCCGGGCGCTGGAATACCAGGTTGTTAGCCACCACGAATAGATCCTTCCCGCTACTCCAGAGTGCATCGACGGGTAAATCGAAGATACGCCGCCATTGGTTCTCCACCCGTTCGCTATATTCGTAAAGTCCACTGATAGTGCCGGCATACAGGGCCGCACTATCGCTCAGCAATGCCAGCACCTGCGTGCGGGGCAGTGTGACCAATGTATCAACCACAACTTTCAAAGTCCGGGTATCGATCATCGCCAGCCCAGCAGTAGTGGCGGCAAACACATAATCCCCGTGGCTGGCCAGGTCCCAAACGGCCGGATCCAACAGGCCGTCATTGCTGCCGATCCAATCCCAGGTGCCCCGCCTGGTATCCAACAGAGCGATCCCCTCCATGGTGGCCAGCCACAGCCGCCGTCCCACTCGCAGCATCTTATTCACGCCCACATCCCGAATCAGTTCCGACTCCGACCCGCTGTAGTACCGCCAACGACCGGCCTGCTCGTCCCACGATGTTAGGAAAAAGCCCTCCCGCAGTGGATCGGGCTTCCCTGTGCGGCGGTAGGCGTTATCGGCAAACCAGACCCGTTTGCCATCCAGTAACATGGTGATCACCTTCCGGGGCGTGTACCCCGCATGGAGCAGTTCCAGCTGCCGGACCCGTCTATCGCCCCGGAATAGCAGTCCCAGGTCCGTACCGAACCACACCTGCTGTTCCTGATCGGGGATAGAGAGGGTGGGTACCGCCAGCATACCACCGGGGCCAACGAAATCGCGGATGGTGGCGATCCATTCCCCAGTCCCAAACCAGCCGCTTAAATCAGGTGCAAAATCAAAATCAGCCCGGCTCACGTTCCATTCCATTGGCAGTGAGGGCGGTACCAGGGTGGTGCGCATAAACTGCCCCGTAAAGGAATTCAATTGCGTGAAGACCCCGTCGGAATCGATCCAGATACCATCGTAATTGCCCCCTACATGCGTCACCCAGCGGCCGTCAAAGTTATCCGGTAGCGCGCTGAATGACACCTCGCGCCAGTAGTAGTCAGTCGGCATACGGTAGGCTACGCCCCGCTGATAGACGATCCACAGGGCCAGGGTGGAACGGTCATGGTACACTTGATAGATCAGGCGCTCCGGCAGGCCGAAATTGAGCTCCGGCAGCGGTGATAGGGTTTGGGTAAAATAATCGAAATACAGCAAGCCATCGAGGGTGCTGAAATATAGCCCCTGGTCACCTGTGCTGGCTGAGGTGATTTCACTAAGGGCAGGCAGCTGTTGCCAATCACCGCTCCCATAGGCAAAGTTTTGGGCTGGTACCGTGGCCGGCAGGGCCAGTAGTATAACGTATCCGTACCGGCACACCCTAGTCCGGCGCATAATGCCGCAATAATCCTTCCAGCTTCTCCAGCATTACAGGCACCACCCCCATCTCCTCCACCACGGTTCCGGCAGCGTAGTTGGACAGCGTGGCAGCTTCCAGCGTGGTAGCCCCGGCCAGCACGGATAGGGCATAGGTGCTGATCACGGTATCTCCGGCGCCACAGACATCGGCGAGCTTGCGGGCCCTTGTGGGAATCCGGTGATAGCCGTCGGCGTCACACAGATCCATACCCTTAGCGCCCCTGGTGATCAACACCACTTCAGCCTGGAGCCGCTCACGCAGGATCGACCCAGCCGCCTCCACATCCTCATCATCCCGGATGGGCCGGCCGCTGAAGTGGGCCGCTTCCTGCTCGTTGGGCTTGATCAGGGCCACCTGTCGATAATATTCAAAGTGGTCGATCTTGGGGTCCACAAACACCGGGCAACCGGCTCGAGCTGCCCCGGCGCATACCCGCTGGATGACCTCCGGGCTGAAGACCCCTTTATGGTAATCCTGTAAAATCAGGGCGTCGGCACCCTCCAGGGCCTGCAAACTTGCATCCACCAATTGGGCCTCCAAACGCGCCGATGGTGGCCGGATAACCTCTTTATCCATGCGAATAATGTGCTGAGAACCGGCGATCACCCGGGTCTTCTCAGTTGTGGGGCGCTCACTGTCAACCACACATTTATGCTCCAGTCCATAGCCGCTCACCGTTTCTTCGAACGTCCGTCCGGAGGCATCATCCCCGATCAAGCCTACTAGTTCAACCCGGGCGCCCAACGATTTGAGGTTCACGGCCACGTTAGCCGCTCCTCCCGGCCGGTGTTCGATTCTATCCACCGCCACCACCGGCACCGGCGCCTCAGGTGAGATTCTGGAGACGGCGCCCCACACGTAGGTATCCAGCATCACGTCACCCAGCACGGCCACCTTCAGGTGGGCAAATGCATCCCGCAGCTCAAAAAATCTTTCAAGCAACATGAGCGGCAATCCTGACCAACCGGCTGGTACCGGTCATTTCGGCTGGAACCTCCAGCCCCAGGTAAGCCAAGATGGTAGGGGCGATATCGGCCAGTACCCCGGCGCCGGCCAATCCCACGGCCCCCTCCGGCGCCACCAGCACCAACGGCACGTTCAAAGTGGTGTGAGCGGTATGCGGTTGGCCGCTGTCGGGATCGATCATCAGCTCCACGTTACCGTGATCGGCCGTCAGAAACAGTGCCGCCCCCTCTTTTTTGACGGCGGCCAGGATCCGGCCTACGCAATCATCGACCGTTTCCAGAGCGGATACGGCGGCAGTCAGGTCCCCGGTATGGCCCACCATATCAGGGTTGGCGAAGTTCATGATCAGGCAATCATAGCGGCCACCCTCAATGGCCTCCAACGCCGCTGTGCATACCTGCTCGGCGCTCATTTCCGGTTGCAGGTCGTAGGTGGCCACCCGGGGAGAGGGCATCAGTCGGCGGTCCTCCCCAGGGAAGCGCTGCTCTCTGCCACAGTTGAAGAAATATGTCACATGGGCGTACTTCTCGGTTTCGGCCAGCCGCAATTGGCGATAGCCGGCCCGGGACAGTACTTCCGGAAGGATATTGGCGAACTTCTCGGGTTCAAACAGCACTGGAAAATCAAAGTTTTCATCATACTGCGTCATGGATCGCAGGTCCACTTGCAGCCGTTGCCGGGGAAACTCGTTAAAATCAGGGTCTATGAAAACAGCGGTCAGCTGGCGCATGCGGTCGGCCCGAAAATTCATTGTCAGCAGGGCATCACCCTCAGCGATTGTGCCGGCCGGGTCGATGACTTTAGGCGTGACAAATTCATCGGTCACACCGGCTGCATAGGAAGCCTGAATGGCCTCCGCGGCACTGCCGAAGCGTTCGCCCTCGCCCAGCGTAAACATCCGCCAGGCGCGTTCGATCCGCTCCCAGTGGCGATCACGGTCCATGGCGTAGTAGCGCCCCACCACGGTGGCAATCCGGCCCACACCTATTTCCGCCAGCCAAGCCTCCACCCGGTCCAGGTAACCGGCGCCACTAACAGGAGCTGAGTCGCGGCCATCCAACAGGGCATGGTAAAACACCCGCTCCACACCCGACGCACGGGCGGTTTCCAAGATAACTTTTAGGTGGTCCAGGTGGCTGTGCACTCCGGCGTCGCTGCACAGTCCCAATACGTGGAACGCGCCCCCCCGCTGACGCACTGCGGCCAGCTGCTCCAGCAACACCGGGTTTTGTTGGAATTCACCGCTGGCAATGGCGGCGTTAATCCGCACCAGGTCCTGGCGGACGATACGGCCGGCCCCCATATTCATGTGGCCTACCTCGGAATTACCCATCACCCCCTCCGGCAGCCCCACAGCTTCGCCGGAGGCTTGCAGCTCGATCATGGGGCAGTCACCCAGCAACCGGTCCAAGGCCGGGGTGCGGGCCAATATGGTGGCGTTACCCTCCCGCTCGGCCCGTAAACCGTAGCCGTCCAGGATCAGAAGCACGAATTTGAGCATGCTACGCTTTCTTGATCTTGGCCGGGGGTTTGGGTTGCTTCTTCTTAGCAGCAGGCTTGTTCTCAGCCTTATAACCGGGATCATCCGGAAGGGCTACCAGCAGGATGAGATATAGTATGATTCCCGCACCGTAGAAGAAGCTCCCGGCCACCCAAAGCACCCGCACCATAGTGGAATCAACCTGCAAATAATCTGCGAAGCCGCCGCAGACGCCGCCGATCTTACGGTCCCTCCGGCTTCTGTGGAGCCGCTGCACCCCGGCCTCATGGTCCGCCCGCCGCCCCCTGCCAAAGGCCAGCAGAAGGTAAGCGCCTACCAGCATCAGGATAAACGGGACGAAATCACGGGAATGCAGGTGAACCCAGGGAATGGTCGGCCAGTGGATGGCATAATTCTGGCTGCCCCAGAGAAACACTCCCATCAGCACCAGGGCCAGCCCCCACCAGAGCCGGCCGCGGGTATGGACGGTAGATTCACTTTCCTCCTGCTGATCGCTTTCCGATTCCACCGGTATGATAACCCAGGCGATCGGGTACAGAAACAGTCCTACACCCCCAGGCAGGATCAGGATCAGCCAGATCAGCCGGACCACGACGGGATCTAAGTCAAAGTAATCCCCCAGTCCTCCGCAAACTCCCCCAACAATATGGTTGGTTCTAGATCGATGAAGTCTTCGCATTGCTCTGCCTCCTGCTCAAATCGCTGCCGTGGCCCGCCGGATAATACTTATGTTTTACGATGGCCCGGTCGCCAGAACTTTCAAATGGGCGGCGACCGATTCCGCCAGCCCCCCCAGGTGGTAACCGCCTTCCAGAAAAGATACTATCCGCCCACTGCAAACTTCCGCCGCCAACTTGCCGACGCAGCTGGAAAGCTCCCCAAAGCCACCGGTAGTGACATTCATGTGCCCCAGGGGATCATTTTCATGGGCGTCAAAACCGGCCGATATGAATATCAGCTCCGGCCGGAAATTTAACAGCGCCTCGGCTATCGGACCTTCCAGAATGCCCAGGTACTCGCTGTCTCCGTTTCCAGCCGCCAGGGGAAAGTTAAGGGTAAATCCCCTTCCCCGGCCCATACCCTTTTCCTCAGCGGCCCCGGTGCCGGGGAACAGAGGCCACTCGTGCAGGCTGATGTACAGGACCTGATCGCTGCCATAAAATATATCCTGGGTGCCATTGCCGTGATGAACATCCCAGTCGATTACGGCCACCCGCTCCAGGCCGTGACGGTTGCGGGCATACTCCACCGCCAGGGCCACATTGGCCAGCAGGCAAAACCCCATGGCCTGTGCGGGCAGGGCGTGATGCCCCGGTGGGCGGCCCAGTATGAAGGCCGTGCGGCTAGCCCCCCCTATAACCGCGTCCACTGCCTGAAACCCAGCCCCCGCCACCTTCAGCGCCGCTGTCCAGGAGCCAGGTGAAAGCTCGGTATCGGGCGAATCTATAGTAGCCGGTCCGTTACCGGCCGCTTCCTCCAGGCGCAGCAGATAGCCCTGGGGGTGCACCGCAAGCAGCTCATCCAGCACCGCCGGCCGGGCATCTTCCAGGACCAGGCGGTCCCACTGTCCGGCGGCCTCCAGACCCTTGCGCACGGCCTCCAGCCTCGAGGGACTTTCAGGATGTCCGGGACTGACCCGGTGGTTGAGAAAATCAGGGCTCCAATAGAGCGTCAACGGGACCACGACCAGGTCAGCTCCTTATCTGGGCGTACCGGAGCGGCTGGAACGGCCCGGTCCCCCCCGGCTGGATGGCCGCCGCCGCCGGCCGGGCTTATCCCCCAACGTATTTCCGTCGCCATTGCCGGCTCCCGGTTGCCGTCGTGATCGGCCCCCGTCCCGCACCGACCGGATCATGGCGATATGGCCTCGATCAAGGGTCACCGATACACCGGTCAGGCGTCGGAAAGCCATGGGGTTGAGGGTGGACATGATCACAGTGCTGCCCTCATAATTGCATTTCCGCTGGAGTTGGCGTTTCAAAAAATCCAGCTCGTCATAACTCATGTGCTGCTCCAACTCATCAATCAACAGCACCTTGGAATCACTTGCCAGGGCGATGGCCAGATCGACCCAGCGCCGTTCGCCAGGTGATAAGGTCTTGACCGGCCGGTCCATTTTCTCCCCCAGCGACATCTGCTTGGAGATACCCGCGATGCGGTCTTCCAGAGAATCGGTTGACCATTCCGCCATATTGATCTCTTTGCGCAAGTACTTGAGCACCGTGCCCCGGGCCTTGCGCGGCAGTTGGGGCAGGAAACAGACCTCTTCCCGCAGCTTGGTGCGAAACTCGGCACTGGAACTGGGGATGCCGTCGTAACTGACAATTCCACCGGTGGCCCGCCTGACCCCCGCCAACACCTCCAATAGGGTGGACTTGCCGGCCCCCATCTGTCCGGTAACGGTATAGATAATTCCACGATGGATCACGAAATTGCCAATGGCCAATACGGTTTTGTCCTTCACGTTGACTTTCAAGTCTTGAATCTCGATAATCGGTTGCTGCATAGATACTCCTAGGTACTAATATACTTGATAAAATTGTTTAACACCTGCCGGCTATCATCGGCCCGGGGGTCGGGCCTACCGCTGGCCGGGATCCCCTTGGCGCCTCTTAATGCCACGTACAGGCGAGTGATGGGCAAGTTAAACTCCGGGTGAAACTGCACCCCGAATGCTCGAGCGCCCACACTGAACGACTGTAATCCCATTTCATTGGAGGCCAGGGTTTCGGCGCCGGGTGGCAGTGAGACCACAGTTTCCTGATGGCTCTCGTAGACTGCAAAGCGCGGCTCAAAGCCGCTGAAAATGGCACAGGCCGCTCCGCTCCGGGTCAGCTCCACAAAGGCCGATCCCAGTTCCCACCCCTGGGGATTGGCTTGCACCTCACCACCTAAGGCCACAGCCAGCAGCTGATGGCCGAAGCACACTCCCAAAATGGCGTGGCCGCTCTCCACCGCCCGGGCGATGCCTGCTTTAGCCGCCGGCAGCCAGGGCAAGCCATCGCTGACCGAGTCCGAGGCGCCCGAGATTATCCAGCCGTCGGATTCAGCCGGATCGGGGAGCGGTTCTCCTTTATAGAGTATAATGCTGCGGTAGCGGGCGGGACGGTCGGGACGTTCCCGGTACCACTGGTGGAACGCACCAAACCGGCGGCGGATCTCCGGCAACGTGTTTCCCGCCATGAGGATGTCGATTCGTGGGCCGGCGGCACTCATGCCCACGCACCCCACCGGTGACGAAACCGCCGCTCGAATGAAGAGCAAATCTGTATGCAGATTGACAGCACGATCACTTATTATCGTGCCGCGAAAAACAGGTAGCCGAGCGTCAGCTCGAGTCTAAGGCAAGCCCTCTAGAAAGCGTTCTACGTCCAGGGCGGCAATACAGCCCGAGCCGGCGGCCGTGACCGCTTGGCGATATTCCGAGTCCTGGACATCGCCGCAGGCAAAGACTCCCGGCACTGAGGTGCGGGACGATTTACCTTCGGTAATGATGTACCCCTTTTTATCCAGTGGCAGCTGGTCACGGAACAGCTCCGTATTGGGGATATGGCCGATGGCAAAGAACACACCGTCCACCGGGAACTTCTCATTTTCCCCACTGCGGGTGTCCTGCAGGATGGCGCCGGACAAACCCCCGTTGGCGGGGTCGCCCAGTAAATCGACCACTATAGAGTTCCAGCGCACCTCGATCTTAGGATTATCGAAAACACGCTCTTGCATAATCTTGGAGGCGCGCAATTCATCCCGCCGGTGCACAATGGTCACTTTAGTAGCGAACTTGGTAAGAAAACCGGCCTCTTCCATGGCGGCATCGCCTCCACCTATTACCATAACTGACTTGCCTTTGAAGAAAAATCCATCGCAGGTGGCACAAGCCGATAAGCCGTGTCCCATCAGCCGTGATTCCGACTCCAGCCCGAGCATGCGGGCCGTGGCGCCGGTGCTGATGATGACCGCTTCCGCCTGGGTAAGCTCCTCGTCCACCCAGATTTTGAAGGGACGGGAAGAAAAATCCACCCGGGTGACATGCTGAAAACGGGTCTCCGCATCGAACTTCTGCGCCTGCTTACGGAACATATCCATCATCTCAGGCCCCAATATTCCCTCGGGGAACCCGGGGTAATTCTCCACGTCGGTGGTGATCATTAACTGACCCCCGGGCTGGATACCTTCGAAAACCAATGGATGCATATTGGCCCGGGCCGTATAAATGGCCGCCGTCAACCCGGCCGGACCGGAACCTATAATAACTACCTTTCGCGGCTTTGTCATTTATCCCTATTTATACCTGGATCATCTGGTCCAGGAGATTTGTAATACTCGATTTAGGCACCGCGCCTACAATCTGGTCGCTGACCTCGCCGTTCTGAAAAAGGAGGATGCTGGGAATGCTTCGAATGCCATAACGCGAGGCGATGGTGGGATGTTCATCCACGTTGAGTCTTCCCACCACGACCCGATCCTCGTAATCCGCCGCCACTTCCTTCAAGGCCGGTTCGATGGCTCGGCAAGGACCACACCATTCCGCCCAAAAGTCCACCAGCACCGGCCGGTCTGACGACACGACCTGCTGATCGAAATTCTCTGCGGAGAGCTCAATCATCTCTGCTCCCATCAGCCTTACTCCTCCTGTTTCACACACATGAAAAGAAATCCTCGCTAGTCGCGCTGCAAAGTTATCCCCAAACCGCCCGGAGGGGCAAAGGCAATACCACTGCTAGTAGGATGCAGTTTGGCCGCGAGGAGTTACATTCCAATCCAAATCAGATCTGCCGTATGGCAGGAAAGCCGATTCAGCCCGCTATTTGGTTGTGTTATACGATGCGAACCACTCCTTGGCTTCCGTCCACTTCAACGAGCTGTCCGTCTTTGATGCGCAATGTCCCCACGCCGGTACTCACCACCGCCGGAATACCGTATTCCCGGGCCACCACCGCTGCGTGGCTCAAAACACCCCCGACATCGGTTACGACAGCGGCTGCCTTGGCGAATAGCTGAGTCCACGGCGGAAGTGTCGTATGAGCTACCAGCACGTCGCCTTCCTGCAGTTTGTCCGCCTCTGCCAGCGTGAGTATCACCCGGGCCGTTCCGCGGGCTTTCCCGGCAGAGCCTGGGTTGCCCCTTATGACATCGCTCCCTTCCGGATTGTCCGGTGGCACACTGAAGAGCCTTCCCATAGCCTTTGACACTGGATCATCGGGGGGCGGACCGTAGTCGGTACCCACAGCCACGGGAGGTTGGATTTTGCGGAAGTGCTCCATTTCCTCTTTAACGCCCGCAATAATGCCCTTTGCATCCAGCTTCCCGGGTGAGCGCATTGCTTCCCGCAGTTCAGCTGGTTCCAGGTAGAACACATCGGCAGAGTTCTCTATAGTACCTTCCCGGGCGAAACGCTGCCCAATCTCCAAAAGCACGCGACGAACCTGATACAAACCGCAGTAGTCGATATAGAAGTTGGAATCCTCGGAAATAACGGTCGCCTCCTGTGCCGCCTTCAGCAGGAACTCGAATCTCTTTACGACCTGCTCAGAACGTCCCTGCAAACGCTCACGCGCATTCGAGATTGTCTTCTTCCGCGTCGCAACTACCGCCTCTCTATCCGCTCTCAAGTCTCGATCAGGATTTTTCAGGTAATCGCTGATGTGTTCGATGACCGGCGTGGGGTTCTCGATCCAGCTGGGACTCGATATCTCGTAGAAATCGCAGATCCCCTGACCATACTCTTCGAGATACTCACGAAAGTCACCCAGGAATGATCTGCCTTCATCAGTCGTTCCAAGCTTCTGCATCACCTCTTCCGCGACTGTTTTTTCGAACACTTCGCGCAGTGTCCCGGAAGCCAGGATTTTCTTGCTCAGATCCCACAGAGCCTGCTCGGTTTCCACCGTCTTATTTGGGAATCCACCGAGCATCTCGTAGGCCTCGAGGGGATCGACCTCCGGAAACAACTCGCGAAACAGATCTTCGAACATGCTCTGCGAGACCAGCCACGGAAAGGTAAACTTGTGATGAACTTCGTACATGCGCTTCATACGCGTAACGGTGACGTCGAAGTGATCGAGCAGCTCGTTCGAGTCCGCCTTTTTCAGATCGTAGGTTTTCCAGTTGTCGAGAAGACCCTTTAGCTCGGGAACCGCCTCCTGCGACCACATTTCACCGAGCCTGCCCATGGCGGTTTCCAGATGTTCCTGGGAGCGCTCTCCCTGGGCTGCCATCTCCTCCATTGCAACCACCGGTAGCACGGCAAGGTAGTAATAGGAGTTGATGCGACGCGCTAGAAACCGAATAGGCATCTCGTACTGCTCCATCGGCTGGTCTATCCCCGCATGCAACGCAACTGTAAACGTCAGCGGGGTTATGGGCTCAGGGAAGTGAACAGGATTCCGCTGCCAGGTGAGCTGCTGCTGCTGCGGATCTTCCCATGTGACCGGAAAATCAGGCGGGATCGGTATCACCGTTGGCTTTACCGGGCCTGATGTGTTCGAATCTGACATTTCCTACCTCCTTGTTTGTTATTGTCCCGCGAAACGGGTCTCTGGCCCGAGCGCGGTAATCGGCCTACATTGCAGGAGATTGAGTTTTTCATTCCTGTATGCGGCTTCAATTTCTACAGGCCTGCCGGTAGATTTCTCCAGATTCACCGCCAGTCTTGCTACTTCCCTGATCTGGTCGTCCCGGAGAGAAGTGATTTTACGCCGTGACTCTTGCACTGCAACCTCGGCAGTGCCGCCGCCCCGGAGAGGAACGGTCATCAGTCGCTTCTCGGCCACGGTCCTCCTGATGATGTCGAAGTCGGACTTGCGCACGATGTAGCTGTCGGGGTCTACCGTCCCGTTGACAATGCTGGCCCCAAGACCCCAGTTAGCGTTGATCACCACCTCGTCGGCGTCGCCGGTGATGGGATTCATGCTGAAAACCACTGCCGCCACATCGCCGGCTACCAACTCCTGTACCAGCACCGCCATCCCCGCTCTGGCAGAAAGCCGGTTACGGGATGTATAGGCCCGAACGCGCTCGGATCGCGCGGAAGCCCAACAACTCATCACGGCCTCCACAAGCCTTTCACCGCCGACTACGTTGAGGACGGTTTCATACAGCCCGGCGAAGG
>JACZSB010000291.1 GCA_022574435.1 Fidelibacterota bacterium | reverse complement strand
CCGGTCAGGGCTGCGGGCCAGTAACTCCAGTAAGGAATATTCCCGGCTGGTGAGGGCCAGGGGGCCGTCGGGTGCGCTGACCTCCCGGCGGGCCCGGTCGATAGTGAGACTGCCGAATGAGAGGGTTTCGCCGGCCGCTACCATCGACTCCTTACGCCGCAGTACCGTTTTCAACCGGGTGGATATCAAACGTGGGCTGGCCGACTTGGAGAGAAAATCGTCCGCACCCACCTCCAGGCCGATAATCTGGTCCATTTCGCTGTCCCGGGCGGTGAGCAGCAGGACCGGCAGATTGCGCAACCGGGAGTCCTGGCGAATAGCGCGGCACAGGTCCAGACCGTCCATCCCGGGCATCATCACATCCAGGATAGCAGCATCGAAATCAGCGTTCCCCAGCAATTCCAGAGCCTCGCTTCCTCCGGCCGCAGTGGTTACCAGATAGCCCTCCCGTTGCAGGTTCAGCTGGATCACCTCCCGCACATCCGCTTCATCATCCACCACCAGGATGTGGTTTCTATCAGGCATGCCGGAAGTTCGCATCAAACAATCGGCCGGTTGCAGAAATTTCGCAGCTGGAGATGCATCCTATTTACTGCGCGTTACCAGCAGTTACTCGAACCCCGGTGGACGCCGCAGGTGCCAATCGGTAGCCTCCTGGTAAGCCCGGGCCACCGCCAGGATAGTGCCCTCATCATACAACTGGCCCATGAAGGTAATACTGGTGGGCGACCCCTGTTCATCAAAGCCGGCGGGCAGCACCACGCAGGGGTGGCCAGTGAGATTTGTGAGCAGCAAATTGTCACCGATAAAAGCCGGCGCCACATACAAATCCACTTGCTCAAACAGAACGGCCATCTGCTGGATCAACTGATAACGAGCCCGGTTGGCCTGGATATATTCCACGGCCGGGATCAACCGGGCGGAGCGAAAGCTGTTGGGCCAGGCGTTCTTGATCTGTCGCACCAGCAGGTCGTCCCGGCCGGTGAGGGTCAGTTCGTCAAAGGCCGCCGCAGCTTCAGCGCTCAGGATGAACGCCAGGTCGCTCACCGGAAATTCGGGGAGCTCCATAGCCACCAGATCGGCCCCCAGCCCGCGCAATACCTCCAGCACCGCCTGGTTATTAACCTGAGTGTCATCCTCTTCCTCGAAGGCCGAGGCCAGGTACCCGATCCGCAGGCCGGCCCAGTCCACCTGGTAATTATAGTTAAATGGTAGATCCACCACCGTCAGGTCCACGCCATCCGAGCCGTTGATGGCGTCAAACACGATGGCGCAGTCCTCCACTGTGCGGGCCATGGGTCCCAGTTTATCCATGGACCAGCTCAAGGCCATGGCGCCGGCGCGGCTTACCCGGCCAAACGTGGGCCGCAATCCGGTTACCCCATTGCGGGTGGAGGGCGAAACGATGGAGCCCCAGGTCTCGGAGCCGATGGCAAACGGCACCAGGCCCGCAGCCGTGGCTGAACCGGGTCCCGCCGACGAACCGCTGGAGCCTTGGTCGGTGTTCCAGGGATTGCGGGTCATGCCGCCGAACCACACGTCACCCCAGGCCAAGGCCCCCAGGGTCAGCTTGGCCACCAGCACCGCTCCAGCCTCCTCCAGCCGCGTGACCACTGCGGCGTCCTCATCGATAACCTGATCCTGATAGGGCCGGGCTCCCCAGGTGGTATTGTATCCTTTGGCGGCCAGCAAATCCTTGGCGCCGTAAGGGATGCCATGCAGGGGACCACGATAGTGGCCGGCAGCCAGCTCCTCGTCGGCTCGGGCCGCCTGCTCCAGGGCCAGCTCCTCTGTCAGGGTGACTACACAGTGCAGTTGGGGATCGTAACGCTTCAGACGCTCCAGGTACATTTTCGTCAGTTCGGTGGAACTGACCTGCCGGGTGCGGATCAGGGCCCCCAGCTGGGCCACGGAATAATAGGCCAGCTCCTCCAGGTTATCCGGCCTGGTCACCTCTTTAACCGGGGCATACACTATTTCCCGCTGCTCAGATTCGAAACGAAAACCAACCGGCGCCGGGTTGAACTGTAGGGCCGGGGGCACGGAATTGGGCAGCTGCAACTCCCGCAGCCGGCGATAGCTTGCCAGGTTGGCATTTACATCTTCCAGGAGAGAATCCCGTTCGGCCCTACTGAACTTCAGGCCTATTACCTTTTCGGCGGCGGCCAAATGCTTCCGTTTGATTTCCGGTTTCTGGGGAGCAGCCAGCAGGGGCAATACTACTATTGCTCCGGCCAGGCCCACCGGCAAAACCAGTCGTACCAGTCTGGTGCTCATATCCAACCTCCCATTAAATTGAATTGCGTGGCGCGGGGCTACGACCCCACCGGTCAGTTTGGGCGGAGCTAACCTTGTTCCCCGTGGTACAGCTGGGCCACTTTCTCAGCAGATGTCACGATCCCCTTTATGAAAGCCGAGCTGAAGCCTTCGTGTTCCATCTGGTTCAGCCCCGCAATTGTGGCGCCCCGGGGAGTGGTGACCTTGTCGATTTCCGACTCAGGGTGTCTGCGGTCACGCAAAGCCAGGGCGGAGGCCCCCCGGGCCGTCTGGGCGGCCATTAACAGCGCCTCTTCCGGGTGGAAGCCGATCTCGATCCCCCCTTGGGAGGCGGCCCGGATGGAGCGCAGGAAAAAGGCAATCCCGCAGCCCCCCAGAGCTGTGGCCCCGGCCATCAGGCTTTCGTTGATCACCAGGGTACGGCCTACCAACCCGAATAGCTTCTCGGCGAATGACAAGGCCGCGGCATGGGCCGGAGACGCTGCCAGGCAAGTCATTGACTCGCCGATTTCAATGGCGGTGTTGGGCATGGCTCGCACCACCGGTACATCGGCTCCGATCCTCTCATGCAATTCCGCCACCCGCACGCCGGAGACCACAGATATGAGAACCTGGTCCCGAGATCTTAACCGGGAAGCGATTTGCGACAGCACCTTGTCCAGCTGTTGGGGCTGCACAGCGATGATCACCACCCCTGCGGCGTCCACTGCGCCATCATTATCCGCCTGGACCTGGAACCCCTGCTCAGCTAAACCGGCCAGCAGGGCCACATTCCGCCGGGTAACGATAATGTTCCCCGGTTCATAGCCTCCGCTGGCCACCAGTCCCTTGGCGATCCCTGTGCCGATGTTGCCGCCCCCGATAATGGCCAGGGGGCCGGTTTGGGCCTTGCCTGCCTGCTTCGCCATTGCATCTCCCCTTAATAGTTCCCCGCACCGGAAAAGTCGTAGTCCAAGGATGTTCTAAAAGCTGGAGGTTAAGTCACTTCCGACGGCCAGGCAATGGGGAAACTATACGACTACTATCGCAATTAGGTATAGAGGCGACTCAGCGAATCGCCCCATACCCTTTCCCTTCCACTTATCTCCTCGCGCCGATAAATTAGCGGCGGTTTGATAACATGACTCTATCCCTTTCTCTCTACCAACAATCCCAGGCCACGGAATGGGATGACTTCATCCGGCGGTCCAACAATGGCACAATCTTCCACCTCAGGCGTTTTTTGGGCTATCATCCCCCGGAACGGTTCCAGGACCATTCCCTAATTTTTACCGGTGACAAGGAGATTTTGGCCCTGTTCCCCGCGGCTATCCAGGATAATGATGGGATCAGCCACCTGATCTCCCACCCCGGCTCCTCCTTCGGCGGTTTCGTCACACCCGTTGGACTGAGCTTCAAGAACGCCCACGAGCTGGTACTGGCCCTGCTGGAGCACGCCCGCGGGGAGGGCATTGGCCGCATAACCATGACCCATCCGGCCACTATCTACAACCGGCGATTGTCCAACTACGTGGAATTCGAGTTGCTCAGTCAGGGCTTCGCCAGCCTGAAGCGGGAGGTATCCAGTATCCTGTACCTGGAAAAGGACCCCCAGCGCAACCTGGACAAGTTCACTCCGGCTTCCCGGCGAGCGGTGCGCAAGGCGCAGCAATCAGGAGTGCAGGTGCGCCTCAGCGATGACTGGCCCACGTTCTACAACATCCT
>JACZSB010000290.1 GCA_022574435.1 Fidelibacterota bacterium | reverse complement strand
CCGATCAAATCATCGAGCGGGGCCGTAACTGCCGGCGTTGGGTCGAGGCGCGCCACGGCCTGAGTAGTGTGGGGGATCAGCTGTACGGTTATTACCGGGAATTAGGAATCATTTAATGGGCTCGCAGCTTGTATTGGCGCCCCTCACCCGGGCCATGGCCGAGGAGCAGGCCGATCGTCTTTTGGAACTGATCAACTCCATTCCCGGGCGTTCCTGGTCCAGAAAAGAACTGTTAGCCCAGCGGCCGGATAAATTCCGATACAGCCGGGTGTGGCTTTCCGGGAATAAGGTGCTGGGCGTGGTAATCGCATCCCGGAAAGATGAGGCGGTGCATATTCATCAGGTGGCTCTGGACAATGAATACCACCGCCGGGGCCTGGGGCGGCGGGCCTACAGCGAAATCGCCGGCCTGGCTGCTAGCGAGGGGCTGTCAACAGTAACCGCCAATTGCCTCGAATCCGACAAAGGGGCGCTGGATTTTCACCTGGCGCTGGGATTTGCCTCAGTGGCCCGCTATACGGACCCGGATGACGGGCGCGATTACCAGCGCCTGAAAGCCGCCGTGGCGACTATATTAGATTTGGGACAGGCAGAGTGAAAGTTGCGATCCACCAGCCCAATTTTCTCCCCTGGCCGGGCTATTTTCACAAGTATGACCAATGCGACCTCATGGTTCACATGGATACGGCCCAGCATGTCCGGCGGGATTTCGACCAGCGCAATTGGATCCACACACCCGAAGGTCTTAAGAGGCGAATTACCGTTCATATTTCGGGCGCCAACCGTTCGTCCCAACCGCTTAACCGGGTGAGCCTGGCCCAGGACAACTGGCGCCGGAAGTTACAAAACCTGCTGTACAACAGCTACCACCGGGCCCCTTTCTACCAGCCCCATGCCGATGCCCTGCTGGACATTATCAACCACGATTGGCCGGCGCTGGGCGAGCTTAACCTGGCCCTGATCGCTTACCTCAAGGACGCACTGGGCATCGGGACATCCAGTATACTCCTTTCGTCCCTGGGAGCGGATTTGGGACAGCGGAATGAGCAGCTGATCAACATCTGCCACAAGGTGGATGCCGACACCTACTTGTCCGGACAGGGCGCCCGGGACTTTCTCGATGAGAAGCAGTTCCGCCGGGCAGGGATCAAAGTGGAATTCCAGGATTATACTCCGGCGAAATACCCCCAAATTCACAGCCCCTTCATCCCTAACTTGAGCGTAATAGACCTGCTGTTTAACACCGGGCCCCAGGCCCGAAATTATCTGCTGGGAGGATCAGTTGCCGCCACCTGATGGCAAACAATGTGGATTTAGCCACGACCATTACCGCCATTGTCTGGAAAAAGCTTTGGGGCTGGGCTATCGCTTTGCTACCATGGGGGAATACGTCGATGGCGTAGCGGCTGAGGGGAAAATCATATTGATGCGCCACGATGAGGATTTCTCCCCCGAGGCAGCTAAGGCCCTGGCGGATATGGAAGCGGATCTGGGTGTCCGTTCAACCTATTTTTTTCGCTACCACGCCCGCCAATACAACCTGCTCTCCCTGGCGAACATGGCACTGCTGCAACAGTTGCGCGGCCAGGGCCATGAGATCGGTCTGCATGGCGAGACCCATGCTCTACCGGCTCTGCGCGACCAGGCCGGCGAGCTGCTCAAACGGGAGCGGGAACTGCTTACCTTGCTGGTGGGCGTCGAAGTGACGGGTCTCAGCCGGCACGAACCGGCCAGGACCGGCAGTAGCGCAAGTGACAAAGTGCCTCCGGGGTTTAAATACGAGGCCTATAGCGATCAGTTTTCCGGGTTGAAATATATCTCCGATAGCTCGGCCCACTGGCGGGAAGGATGCATGTGCCAACACATCGGTGAGGTGGACCGGCTATACATACTTACCCATGGCTTCTGGTGGTACCGGCAGACGCCACTGGAGAACTACTAACAGTTGCGCCGGGTCCGCTGGACGGCGGGCCAGTACCAGCCTAAGCAGGTAATCGATTTCACCCGATGACAGCGCTACCCGATTCCCTCCCCCTGGTCTCGCTGATCACGCCCGTCTATAACGCCGGCCCGCATTATACTACCTGTTTCGAATCATTATGCCGGCTGGCGTATCCCCCGGAGCTCCTGGAAGTGCTGGTTATAGATGATTGTTCCACCGATGGCACCCGGGAATTTCTCCGGCGACAAAAGCCCCCGGATTTCATCCACCGGTTATACCCGGAAAAGAACCTGGGGCGTTCCGGGGCTCGCAACCTGGGTCTGGAACGGGCCGGCGGCAGCGTGGTGATCTTCCTGGATGGAGATATGGAGGTACAGCCCGACTTCATCCATCATCACGTGGAGGAATTATCCCGGCCCGGCCGGGAGGCGGTAATCGGTCGCGTGGACCCGGCGCCCTGGCTGCCCAAGTCAAAACTGAACCGCTACCTCTACGACTATCCCCGCCGGGGCGCCCGGCAATTCGGGATGGGAACACCCATCGGCTTTAACTATATGATCAGCGGTAATGTGGCCCTGTCGCGGGAGGCTGCGGACGCCGGTGGTCTATTCGACGAAAATTTCACCCAGTATGGTGGTGAGGACAGCCTTTTCGCCTATCGTGTGGCCCGGCAGTTCCCAAACGGCATTTTCTACAGCGACCATCCCCGAGCCTGGCACCACCACCACCACCGGCTGCGTCCCTATCTAGCCCGTCTCACCGGTTACGGCCGGCATAACCTGCCCCAGCTGATAAGCCGCCATCCCGAGATCGCCACTCCCCTGGCCGCCGACTTCGCCTGGCCGCTAGCGGGCAGCTATTTCTTCCGGAAGCGCCTGTTGGGCCGGTTAGTTTTCAATCCCTTTACCCGGGCGCTGGCTTGGCTGGGCTGGGGCGTTTTGCCTTACCCCGCCAGTAACTACCCGGTGCGGTTCCTGATCGTGGCCAGCGTCATTGCGGGCCTGCGTCGATACCTGAGAGGGCACCAGCCCTCCGCTCACTCGGAACAATGACTGGCTCCTTACCGGTCGCCGCCGTCGACCTGGGTACCAATACCTGTCTGTTGCTGGTGGCCCGCCAGGAAGGATCGCTGATCGTTCCGCTGGCCCGCGAACTGCGGGTGGTGCGCCTGGGCGAAGGTCTCGAAGCCACCGGCCGCCTCGGTGATGACGCTATGAATCGAGCAGTAACGGTCCTGCGGGAGTACCATAAGATTATTTCGGACCTCGGCTGCCATAAGGTATGGTGCGTGGCTACCGCCGCCTTCCGGGCCGCTGCAAACTCCAGTGATCTACAGCAGCGCATCCATCAAGCCACCGGCTTTGAAATGAATAGTATCAACGGGCAGCGCGAGGCCGGGCTGGTTTGGCGGGCGGTCCGGGAACTGTTTCCACCCATAGCCGGCGCCCGGGTCATGGTGGACGTGGGCGGAGGCAGCACAGAGATAATCGTGGAACAGGCCGGCGAGTTGGCCGATATCGTCAGCTTACCGCTAGGCAGCGTGCAGCTCACCGAGCGCCATTTGATTTCCGATCCCTATGAAGCCGGTGAGTTAACGCGGCTACGGGCGGATATCACTCAGACCCTGGAGACGACCGCAATACTTGATAACGTGGAGAGCTTCATTGGGGTGGGCGGCACCGCTACCACTCTCGTGGCCATGAAATTGGGCATGCAGGTTTACGACCATGACCGGGTTCACGGAGCAACCTTAGATATCGCTAGCCTTGAAGCCATCTTGCGAAGCTGTGCCGCCCTGCCGCTGGTGGAGCGGAAACAGCTGCCCGGGTTGCATCCCGGCCGGGCGGAGGTGATAGTGGCCGGCGGGTTGATTCTCACTGAAGTAATGGAGCGGCTGGGAGTAAAAGTGATGCAGGTAAGTGATCACGGTTTACGCTGGGGCATGGTGCTTGAACTGCTGGCGGAGGGAAACGGAGGTTCGGGGCCTAGTCCGCGATAGCATTTTCTACCGGGATAGTCAGAAGCGACCATTTGCGCGCCG
>JACZSB010000289.1 GCA_022574435.1 Fidelibacterota bacterium | reverse complement strand
CACTTCGTTGCCGTCCGTATTAACCTTCAGCAGCCAGATGTCGCTGTCCCCCTCGCCCGTGAGGCGGGTGGTGCCCGCCAGGACATAGCCGCCGTCGCCGGAGAGCACCACTTCCCGGGCCGAATCACCGGCCGGCCCACCGAACGTCTTGGCCCAGGTCTGTTGCCCGCTAGCGCTGGTTTTGATCAACAGGGCATCGCCGCCCCGGGCGCCGGCCAGGATCAGCCCTCCATCGGTTAGCTCCACGATGGAAAAGGCGCTATCGGCCCCTGCGCCGCCGTAGGTGTTGGTCCATAGCACAACCCCGGCGCTATCGGTCTTGACGAGGAATGCGCTAGTACCGCCCCCACTGGCTGCCGTGACGCCCGCCGCTGCGAACCCCGAGTCGGCGGTCTGCACTACGGCGAAACCGGCATCATAGCCCCCGCCGCCCACCGTCCGGCTCCACAGCTCGCTGCCATCGGCATCGGTCCTGACCAGCCACAGATCGCTCCCGCCGGCCCCGGTGGACCCGCTGGTGCCCACCATGATATAGCCGCCATCGTACGTTTCCCGGACGTCCCAGCCCTGGTCAGCGCCGCCGCCGCCATAAGTGGCCCCCCAAACCTTGGTGCCGTTGGGGTCGGTCTTAATCAGCCAGAAATCGGTGGCGCCCGCGCCCAGGCCCCAGGTATACCCCAGCAATATGTAACCGGCATCGGATGTTTGCCGCACCGCCCTGAGGCGATCCCAATCGCTGCTGCCGAATGTACGATCCCACGAGCGGTTGCCTTTGCGGTCCAGCTTCAGCAGCCAGAAATCGGCTCGCGGGCTGCCTTCGGATTCGGTGGTAGCCCCCACGATATAGCCCCCATCAAAGGTCTGGGCGATGGACATGCCAATGTCATCATTTTCGCCGCCAAACAGACGGCTGAATCTCTTTTCGCTATCGGGAGCGGTGGGAGAACTGCAGGCCCAACACAGGAGGCTAATGGGCAGCAGAGCCATACGAAAGCGGAATATACTGTAATGAGGCTTCAAACTGCCGGGAATTTACACCCGGGAAAATCGCTTGCCGGCAGTCTGGATCACAAACCCGTTCATTTCCATGAATAGTAAAATCGCCAGCAACTCGGAGATATCGCGATTGAGATCCTCGGCTATCTGGTCCACCGGCACCGGTTCGCGGGATAGATATTCCAGGATGTCCCGTTCCGGTTCGGGCAGGTCGCGGATCAGGTCGAGCTGGTCACCCGGCGCCGCCGAATAGGGCGCCCCCAGCTCTGAAAGGATGTCCTCCACCCGGCCCACCAATTTTGCCCCGCGATTGATCAGCTCGTGGCAGCCGCTGGACTTCTTGTTGTCGATACGACCGGGTACCGCGAACACCTGCCGGTCCAGGTCGAGGGCGTGCAGGGCGGTGATCAGGGCGCCACTGCCGATGCCCGCCTCCACCACCAACACCCCCAGCGATAAGCCACTGATGATCCGGTTGCGTTGGGGAAAATGGTGGCCGTCAGGCTTGGTGCCCGGCGGATATTCCGAGAGGGCTAACCCCTTTTCCAACAGTGAGGCATACAGTTTGCGGTTTTCGGCCGGGTAGACGATATCGATGCCACACCCCAGGACGGCCACGGTCCGGCCCCGCACCTCCATGGCGGCGGTATGGGCCACGCTGTCGATGCCCCGGGCGAACCCGCTGGCAATACCCAACCCCACCGAGATTACCTCGTGGGTCAGATGCCTGGCCTGCTCCCGGCCATAGGGGGTCGGCTGCCTGGTCCCCACCACGGCAATGAACTCCCCCTCCAACTCTCCCTGGCCCCGCAGGAAAAGCCCCACCGGCGGATCATAAATCTGCGCTAGCAACTTCGGGTATTCCGGCTGCCAATAATGGAGATAGCGGCCCCCCAGGGCTGCCGTGCGGTCGAGGATACGCTGCCCAAGGTCGATTGGTGTGTCCCGCAGGCGATTAGCCAGGGCGTTAGATATGCCCTCGACGCGGCCGATATTACAGGCCAGCAGCTCCTGCCAATCGCTGACGCCAGGGAAGCTGCTCAGGATGGCGTGCGCCTTCCGTGATCCCAACCCCGGGACTTCGAGCAGAGTTAATACTACTTCAGCGGGGATCACTGCGGGTGCTTAATTTGTCGTAGACAGAATGGGGCAATGACGCATAAAGTATTACGCCAGTGCCGCTATCACACCCTAAGGGGGAATCGTGGGTATACTGTCTCGCATTATCGGTCAACACCGTGACCGTAAATTAGATAATCTGTAGCGTAGAATCTAGCCTTATTTTACGTCGGCGGAGGACACGGCGAGGCGTAGCCGATCAACGGCGGCTCCGAGCGTATGGACCAGCTCATCCATGCCATCCCCGGTCACGGCGGATATGGCCAGGCAGCTATGGCCCTGCGCCTCGAGCTCGGCGGTGTCAGGCTCCCGGTCCCAGGCGTCGCGTTTGGTGAGCAGCACCAGATGTTCCCGCTGGGCCAGCTCCACCGAATAATCGGCCAGCTCCCGGCGCAGGATCGCAAACTGGTCCATCACCGATTCGGGGGCGGTGGCGTCGATGAGGTAGAGCAGCAGCCTGGTGCGCTCGATGTGGCGCAGGAACTGCAGCCCCATCCCCTTGCCGGCGCTGGCCCCCTCGATCAGGCCGGGGATGTCGGCCATGACAAATGTGCGGTAGCGGCCGTACTTGACGATACCCAGGTGCGGCTGCGTGGTGGTGAAGGGGTAGTCGGCCACCTTAGGGTGGGCGGCCGATAGCCGGGACAGCAGGGTGCTCTTGCCGGCGTTGGGGAGCCCTACCAACCCCACATCGGCCAGCACCTTGAGCTCCAGATCGATCTCGCGCTCCTCGCCGGCCCAGCCGTCGGTGGCCTGCTGGGGCGTTTGGTTGCGGGACGATTTGAAGTGGGTGTTTCCGAAACCGCCGCTACCCCCCCGGGCCGCCACAAACTGCTGCCCCGGTTCGGTGAGGTCGGCTAGCAGCTCACCACTGGCAGTGTCCTTGATAACCGTGCCCTGCGGCACCCGGATGTTGACAGCGGCCCCGTCAGCGCCGTGCTTATTGCTGCCTGAGCCGTGGCCACCGCGTTTGGCCTTATAGCGGCGATGATAGCGCAGGTCGTGGAGGCTGGTGAGCTGCGGGTCTACTACAAAAAGCACATCCCCACCCCGGCCGCCGTCGCCGCCATTGGGGCCGCCCTTGGGCAGGTAGCGCTCGCGCCGGAAGGCGATTATCCCGTGGCCCCCGTCGCCGGCCTTCACGGTGATCCTGGCTGAATCGATGAACATGGGGGAAGTTAGGGGGCGACGGCTATCGAACGGTAGCGGCGGTGGGAGCAGTTGGCAGTTGGCAGTGGCAGGAAGAGGAAAGAGCTAACCGCCAAGGCGCAAAGGCCTGTCCCGAGCTGGCCGAGGGGACGCCAAGGAAGGGATATACTGGGTACTAGGAACTCGAAACTTGGAACCTGGGACTGCTCCCCAATCGTCAATCGACAATCTACAATCGACAATTCCCCCTGTCGTTCGCCGGGTGCGCGGAGAGGGAGTTACCGCCAAGGCGCAAAGGCCTGTCCCGAGTTGGCCGAGGGGACGCCAAGGAAGAACAAAACTGGGAACCGGAACATGGGTAACAGATCAATCGGGGACAGGGGAAAGTAGCAGTGGCCCCGCCGATAGCGGGGTTGGCGGGATTTGCGCTTCGCTCCAACAGTCGGCAGGGGCAGGAAAGCGGGAACCGCCAAGCCCGACTGCGGACGGGCCGAACCCCGCCGATTTGGGGGCTACGCCAACCGGCGTTTGCAACAGGTGGAAGGCAGTGCAGTCCGGTAGCTCCCATATTGTGGGGAGAAGCACGGTGGTTTCTAGGACGCCGGCGGTGAGGAGAAGTCCGCCAGCGAGCTGTGGCAGCGGATGACGGTTTTTGAGCGTAGATTGTCTGCTGGTATGTTCGGACTTACAGGCTAAACGAACAAATTCAAGCGCGATGAGCTGAGGGGTACGA
>JACZSB010000035.1 GCA_022574435.1 Fidelibacterota bacterium | reverse complement strand
CGGGAATTAACATCTGGGTTCGGGTATCAAGGGGCCATTAAACGCCCTATTCTTAAATAATTACACTCACCTTTGTGCCTTTGCGGTTTTTTAAATAGCCAAAAAGATCGCCCCCATAATGGACAAGCGTCTCAGACGGGCCCCTGTCCGCTCCTTCACCCCTTCCATTTCCCCTGCGCCGCCCCCTAACTTTGGCCCCATGTCGAAAGGCGTCACTCCCCGATCCCAGGATTACGCCCGCTGGTACACCGACGTGGTGCTCAAAGCCGAGCTGGCCGATTATGGTCCGGTGCGCGGCACCATGGTAATCCGGCCTTACGGCTATGCCATCTGGGAACTGCTGCAGGCTGCCCTGGACTCACGATTTAAGGCCACGGGCCACGTCAATGCATATTTCCCCCTGTTAATTCCCAAGTCGTTCCTTAGCAAGGAAGCAGAGCATGTGAAGGGCTTCGCCAAGGAGTGTGCCGTGGTGACCCATCACCGTTTGCGCGCTGCAGCAGACGGCGGCCTCGAGGTCGACCCCGATGCCAAACTTGATGAGGAGTTGATTATTCGCCCAACCAGCGAGACCGTGATCTGGTCCATGTATAAGCGCTGGATTAACTCCTACCGCGATCTCCCCATCCTGATCAATCAGTGGGCCAACATAGTTCGTTGGGAGCTGCGCACCCGTCTGTTCCTGCGCACTACTGAATTCCTCTGGCAGGAAGGCCACACCGCCCACGCCACTGAGGCCGAGGCAGTGGAAGAAGCACTTCGGATCCTCGATATTTACCAGGACGTGATTGAAACCGAAATGGCGCTACCGGTGATCAAGGGTGTCAAATCCGAAAGTGAGAAATTCGCCGGCGCAGTGGATACCTATACCATCGAGACCATGATGGGTGACAAGCGCGCTCTCCAGGCAGGCACTTCCCACTATCTGGGCCAGAACTTTGCCAAGGCCTTCGACGTGACTTTTCGCGATCAGCACAATGAAGAACAATATGTTTACGCCACAAGTTGGGGTGTATCCACCCGCCTGGTAGGAGCCGTTATTATGGCTCATGGTGACGACCGGGGATTGCGGCTGCCGCCCCGCATTGCTCCATATCAAGTAGTGATCGTACCCATTTACAAGGATGACACTCGTGCCGAGGTCATGGAAGAAGCCGCGCGGATACGTGACAGTATTTCCAAAAACGGGACCCGCGTCCATTTAGATGACCGGGACACGGTATCACCAGGATTCAAGTTCAGTGATTGGGAAATGAAAGGCGCCCCGCTACGGGTGGAGATCGGGCCTCGCGATGTAGCGCAGAACAGCGCCGTCTTGGTTCGGCGGGATAGCGGCGAAAAGCAAAACATTGCCTCGGCAAATTTAGCAACCTTTATTCCACCGTTATTGGAGGAGATCCAAACTGCGCTCTTCCAGCAGGCCCTCGATTTCCGAGAGGCAAATACTCACCGGCCACAAAACTGGGAGGCCTTTAAAGAGATAATTGACCACGGTGGCTTTGCCCGCTGTGGCTGGGATGGTGAATCGGAAACGGAGGCGGCAATTCAAAAGGAGACTAAAGCCACGATTCGGGTTATTCCCGAGAATCAGGACCCTAAAGGCTTGAAGTGTATTCACTCCGGAAAACCCGCCCTATATGAGGTGATCCTGGCCAAGGCCTATTGACCCCGCCGGCTGATATCGGTACTAAATGATGTTACCATACTTTACTCGCTTTTTAATCCTGCCTGTGCTCGTGATAATCATTTTGCAAGGAGCCAATCCCGGGCGCTTCTCCCCACGCGCAGCACCGGGAATCGCTACCGATACTCATACTTTGATGTTGGCCGATGAGAAGATCTGGGTCCATGTATACGAGCGTCCCGGCTCCGAGTTGGTTTTTGTTAATCTGCATGATAATGAAAACACTTGCGTAGAAGCTGCGATGTTATTTCTAGCCAGTCATGGCGGCCGTTTAATCGAGCTGCGGCATGGCCGTGGCCGGGAGGTTGTTATTCGTCGTGCCGGCAGGATGTACCCCTTCGATCCTAATCGCATGTTTTCTATAGATGGGTTACGTAAGTCGCTGGCCCATTTCAATGATATTTCCGATGATGACCTTGATCTGGCAAGCGGTTTTGCTTCCGAGGTGATCGACTTGATTGCTCCTACCAAAGGCATCCCCGTCATCGCTATCCATAATAATTCTCCAGGCAAGTTAACTATTGAGGATTTTATGCCGGGAGAGTGGTATGGTCCGGATTCACGGGCCGTGCATACTGCTCCTAATCGCGATCCGGATGACTTCTTTTTTACCAATTCTGCTTGGCTGTATGAGTCTCTAGCCGATCTGGATCATAATGTGGCCTTAATGGCCGAGCGGCCACCAGATCGCGGCACCTTGGGCAACTACATTAATAATCTCGGCGGCCTCTATATTATTGTGGAAGCGGAGCACGGCCACATTCAAGAGCAAACATTGATGTTGGAAGATCTTGGATCGTTGCTTAGAAATCGTTAATGTACTATGGATTGCAGCATTCATCGTCATCTCTGAACTTCCTTCATCCTGACTGGTGAAACTTTCGCTTGTATCCAGACTAGAGGCGTATAAAGTTTCCCGCCTAAAAATAGAGTTTATATGGCCGGCCATCACCTAATCATCGTTGAATCTCCCTCCAAAGCACGCACCTTGCAGAAAGTGTTAGGAGACAAGTACGACATTGTCGCTTCCGTCGGGCACATTCGTGATTTGCCTCCCCGGGAAATGGGTGTTGATGCCGATCATGATTTTCAGATCACGTACCAGGTGGCGCCGGATAAAAAGAAGATAATCTCCCAACTTAAGAAAGCACTAAGTAAAGCGGATATAGTTTACCTGGCTACTGACCCGGACCGCGAAGGGGAGGCCATCAGCTGGGCACTTATCGAGACCCTGAATATCAAAGTGCCAACGTATAGACTGGTGTTTCATGAGCTAACCAGTAGCGCTATTCTCAATGCTTTCGACAACACCCGTCCCATCGATATGAACCTGGTAAGAGCCCAGGAGACTCGCCGGATCCTTGACCGACTGGTGGGTTATGAGATTTCTCCCGTCCTTTGGCGGAAGATCGCTCCCCGGCTCTCGGCAGGGAGAGTGCAGAGTGTGGCTATCCGGCTGGTTGTTGAAAGAGAGCGCACCCGTTATGCCTTTAATCCTAGCCAGTGGTGGGATCTGGAGGCCACATTTACTACAGCAAAGAATGAATCTTTCAGCGCTACCTTGATCAGTATCGACGGCAATCGGCTGGTCAATAGTAAGGATTTTGATCGAACCAGTGGTCAGTTGAAGTCTAAAAAGGGAGTGATATTACTGGAGCGCGAAGCTGCTCACGCCCTGATAGACCGGCTAACAAAGAGTGCATGGTCAGTCACAAAGGTGCAAGAAAAGCCTTCTACATCCAACCCGTCACCGCCCTTCACTACCAGCACGCTGCAGCAGGCGGCCGCAAACAAGCTGAATTTCTCGCCTAAACGTACCATGCTAGTGGCTCAGAAGTTATATGAAGGCGGGTATATCACCTACATGCGGACCGATTCCACCACACTGTCACGGGAAGCGTTGGAGGCCGCCAGAAAATTGATCCTGGACAGATTCGGAGGCGATTATTTGCCGCCAAAACCACTCGTATACAAGACTAAAGTCAAGAATGCCCAAGAGGCACACGAAGCGATCCGGCCGGCGGGCGCAAAGTTCCAGGACCCGGAGCAAATGACAAGTCAAGAAAACGATTGGCGGCGGCTATACCTGCTGATTTACCAGCGCACTCTGGCGTGTCAAATGGTCCCGGCAAAGATACGCAAGACCACCGTGGACCTCTCGGACGATGGTGCTGTTTTCCAGGCGGCCGGGAAGGTTATCGAATTCCCGGGCTATATGGCGGTCTACCAGCGCACATCGGATGACGATGCCGGCGATGAGATAACCTTGCCGAAACTACGTAAAGGAGAGCAGATTGGTTGCCAGGAGATCTCTCCAAAGGAACACAATACAAAGCCCACTGCGCGATATACTGAAGCGACACTGATCAAGGAGCTGGAGTCACTGGGCATCGGGCGACCCAGCACTTATGCCTCGATAATGGACACGATTCAACGCCGGGAGTATGTATTTAAGAAAAGCGGCGCCCTAATACCCACATTCACAGCGGTGGGAGTCGTCCGGCTAATGGAAGCCAACTTCGCGGAGCTGGTCGATTATCAGTTCACTGCCCGTATGGAGGATGTTCTGGATGAGATCAGTCGTGGCGAGAGAGAGCACCTACCATACTTGCATAGGTTCTATTTTGGCGGCAACGGGGATACCGGGCTCAAGGCGATGCTGTCAGCCCCTATTGAAATCCGCCGCATATGCACCATTCCGCTAGGCCACGGCAAAGATGATGTCCCGGTGACTGTCCGTATCGGCAGGTATGGCCCCTACCTGGAACACGGAGATAGTCGCACCAGCCTGGATGTGGATACTCCTCCAGCGGATATCACACTGGAATGGGCGCTGGATAGATTGGAGAAAGGTAGCGAATATCCTAAGGAGTTGGGCCAGGATCCGGAATCGGGACAGACTGTGCTGCTGAAAAAGGGCCGTTTCGGATTTTATCTGCAGTTGGGGTCTGATTCTGAAAAGCTCAAGCAGAAATCTCTATTGCCCGGGCAAGCCCCCGAGGAAGTGAACCTTGAGATCGCCACGCAAATATTGTCGCTGCCCAAAGATTTAGGCCCCCACCCGGACACCGGTGAGCCGGTGTTAGTAGATCTGGGCAAGTATGGTCCCTACCTGAAAAGCGGCCAGACAAATGGCCAGATACCCAAAGGCGAGGACCTTTTGAGCATCGAACTGGACCGGGCGGTGGAGATTTTACAGGGCAGCAAGAGAAAGACTCCGGCTATTTTGAGGGAGTTAGGAGATCATCCGAAAACAGGGGCCAAGATAACCGTCAAGTCGGGGCGCTACGGACCCTATATAACCGATGGTACCACGAATGTATCTCTTAGGAAGGACGAAGAACCCGAACAAATCGATCTGGCCGAGGCGGTAAAGCGGTTAGCAGCTAAGGCGGCTCTGGGACCGCCGAAGCGGCGTCGCGGGGGCCGGGGCGCCTCCAAGCGAGCATAGTTAGCTATGGCCAAGCAACAGCCGGACGTTATGGAGAAACTCACGTCCCTGGCCAAGCGACGGGGATTTATTTTCCAGAGTAGCGAGATTTACGGCGGTCTGGCTTCCACCTGGGACTATGGCCACCTGGGTGTGGAGCTCAAGCGCAACATCAAGAACCGCTGGTGGCGGGATATGGTCACCGCCCGGCAGGACGTGGTGGGCATGGATGCGGCCATCCTCATGCATCCCCGTGTATGGGAAGCTTCCGGCCATGTTGAGGCCTTCCATGATCCCCTGGTGGACGACCGGTTAACCAAAAAGCGCTACCGCCTGGACCACCTGTTGGAAGCCCAGTCGCGGGAGGTGCTGGAGCAGCTTTCTCAGGCAGTTTGCAACGAGCCGCTTCCTGAAGAGGTTGGCGTGGACACCATAACCCGTCTGGTGGAGGCGATCATGGCGCCTCCAGACCAAGCGGATCTTAACACCTTTGGCATATTGGCCGATGGCAAAGAGGCAGACTGGACCATTCCGCGCCAGTTCAACCTGATGTTCAAGACTTTCATCGGCTCGTCGGAAGAGACCGGTATGGAGGCTTACCTGCGGCCGGAGACCGCCCAGGGCATCTTCGTCAACTTCCTGAACGTACAAGGGGCCGCGCGAGCCAAACTGCCTTTCGGCATCGCCCAGCTGGGCAAGGCCTTCCGCAACGAGATCACCACGGGCAACTTCCTGTTTCGCACCCGGGAGTTCGAGCAGATGGAGCTGGAGTACTTTGTGCAGCCCGGCGAGACCGGCAAGTGGCTGGAGTACTGGTCCCAGGAACGGCTGGAGTGGTACGCCTCTATTGGCGTACGTAGGGAAAAATTACGGCTTCGGCCCCATGGCGCAGACGAGCTGGCCCACTACTCGAGCGCCTGCTATGACGTGGAGTACGAGTTCCCCTTTGGCTGGGCCGAGCTGGAGGGTATCGCCGACCGCGGCACTTACGACCTGGACCGCCATCAACAGTTCAGCGGGAAGAAGCTCTCCTGGCTGGATCCGGCCACCAACCAACACGTTACACCGGCCGTGGTGGAGGCCTCCGCCGGGGTGGACCGCACGGTGCTGACCGTCCTGACTGACGCCTATCACGAGGAAGAAGTGAAGGGGGAGCTGCGGGTGGTGCTACGGCTTTCGCCGTCGCTGGCGCCGATTACGGTGGCGGTGTTTCCGCTGGTGAACAAGGAAGGCATGCCGGAGATCGCCCGGCAGTTGGTGGAGGACCTGTTGGGGGACTTCTCGGCCTTCTACGACGCCGGGGGCTCTATCGGCCGCCGCTACCGCCGGCAGGACGAGGCCGGAACACCTTTTGGTGTCACCATCGACGGCCAGACCGTGGAGGACCAGACGGTCACTATCCGCGACCGGGACAGCATGGAGCAGCAGCGGGTTTCCCTCGATCAGGTGAAGCGTTACTTGAGGGACAGCCTGAGCGCGTCCTAGCAGGATCATAATAGCCCCTCAAACAGCCCTCACGCACCAGTTAATAGCCCCTCAAAGTCTCAATTAAAGTCCCCGCGATTTCATAGCTAAAACCTGTCAAAGGGTTCACCCTTATCGACGGGCGGGCTAACCGTTTGCTTTTTTAAAATCCTCAATGCTCACCTGCGGTCGGGCCAATGGTATACCAAGGGGGAAAATAGGGGATAAAATATTAATAATTGGGATGTTAATATCTCTTTGATACCGGATCCAATATGACGCCCCCGGCACGTGAGTAGCCACTAGATTTTCGAGAAGCACCAGGAATAGAAGGATTTTGTCGCGCCCGGCCGTTCCCTTGGCAGACCGCCGTATAGCCGCTAAGTGCGCGCAGGGACCGCAAAAGGGCCGTTGTGGCCCAAACTAGGCAGCCATCAGCGGCGACTATCCGCATAGGTAGCCGCTAAGGAAGCAAAATGCCCATTAGTCTGGCAAAGGTTTGAGGGGATGATCAAAGAGACGGGCTATCATCTGGGCACACGGGAGTAGCGGTAGAGAAAGATACTGATCAGAAAAGCAGCTTTATAACGTGCTGGTTTGGAAAGCATTGACCATTGAAGACAGTTAAATGTTTTTATGCACAAATAAACAAACCTACCGCTCACTAGTTTTTCGTCTATTACAATGCCATTGTATTGTGTTCGTCGGTAACCAATAATAAATGCTCATTCAAAAGCAATTATTGTACATTTATTAAAAGCATCCCTCGTTGCCTTGTCAGTCTACCCATTCATGCGCAGGTATGTTCTAAGGACTGTGATGTCTTTTACTTATGGTGTTAGATCAAGTGTTGAGAAGTGCTTGGCCTTAAGATATAATTCATAATTATTTTCATTTATTCAGATGGTATAAATATGGTTTATATCTTTATTGTTTTCTGCGCAATGTTTCTAGTTGAATATTTAGAATATTAGGTTGACGTAAAAATACCCCGTAAAGAAGTCATACACTAGACGCATTATAAATCGGCTACCGGAGCATGTATGCGAAGGGCGAATCATTCGTCTGTGGCAGCTGAAAAAGATTATTATAAATCACTGCTGATACAACACAATATGTTAGATTTAACTAGAATAGGTAAACGTATGAAAATAGGGCAAAAATAGTTGATGTTGAAAAGATTCATGACATGATAAAAACTATATCAGAAATATTAAATGAAATACATTTGAGGCATATAAGTAGTAAGGTACCGCCGAAAGATAATTATGATACGCAGGATATCAGCGCGGGGATAATATTAAAATATTAGTTAAATAAATAAAGGTGATATAGTGTGGAAAACAGTACGCAGTATAAACAATATGACATGGTAATAAGAATTAATGTTGGTAATGCTGCATAAAGTACCCGTGGTAGATTATGGGGAGTGAGAAGCAAAACGCCGGAGCAATATGGTAATTGAAGCATGGATAAAAGGGCTTTATAAATAAGTTATAAAATTAAATTGAAGATTGCAAAAATATAAATGCCATGGAAGGGGAAGAGACCGGCCCATTGCTGACCAGATCAGGAGTATAAGCTGCTACGGAAACATGAGAGCGAAATTTGCTGAGGCAATTTAATTGGGACCAAAATACAGGTCTAGAGGGTAGATGTGCCGTTTGGAATAGAGCGACCCATCAGGTGATTGCGTTGAAATAAAGATTGAGATGGAGCCTGTAAAAGTGATGGAGTATAAGGAATTGGGCCAGGGGGAAGAGTAATGGCAATGCTTGGAATTATCAGAGCGTATCAGAAATCCGAATAAAAGGGTCGTCTGCATTAATGCCATAATGGTGACGCATTTGTTGCTTTCATCGCATAAGTATCATTCCGGCCGTGGGCGGGATGCTGATCACCCCGGACAATCCGGAGACAATAGAATTTGTGCCGGCCTTGCTCCAGGTGGCCATGGCTGTCCAGCGCTCTCCTCCCGGCAGGGCAAATTCATCGGCTTCGAGGGGATGGCCATTGAGAATGATAAAGAAATCACTTTGATCACCAGCACTCGAACGGGGCAACAGCATGGCAAGACCGAGATCGCTACGGCCGGGGAAGAATTGAATCCGGCGCGGATCGATCCGGCGGAGAGAATTGTATTGCCGCCGCAGTTTGATCAAGCCGCGATAATAATTATACAGGCCGTGATTAAATTCTTTTAAACGCCAGTCGATATAGCAGGTTTTATCCCATGGGGCGGACGAATCCACGGGCGGTTGACTAACCCGGTCGTCCGCGGGAGCAACGGCAGCGTTAAAGCGGCTGTGGGCGAATTCCTGGCCGGCGGGGATCAGTACAGCCCCTTGTGAGGTAAGCAAGGCTAGAGCAGCCAAGGTATTGTATGCCAGTTGCTTTCCCCGGACAGCACCTTGCGCGCTGTGGTCGATAACCGGTCGTTGGGGATCAACGAACCCTCCAGCCACACGGATGAAATCACCCAATGGATGGTCGATATGCGAAGCCAGATAATTGACAGCTTGGCCGGGATGGTGAAATTGGCCGCCCAGCTCCCGGGGCGAACCGAGGAAATAGCGTTCCAGGGTGGCCGGGTTGTTATCGCCTGACCAGCCCCCAAAGATAAAGCCGCGGCCATCGCCGGGATTCAACCCCTTGATAGCGCTGCGATACTGGTCGTTCCATACCGCCCAGCCCCAGTCGGCTAACCGCTCGGCGGCAATAGTGTCCCCGCCGGTATCACCAATTATTATGGCCTGGGGATTAACTTTGCGGGCCTGCTGCAGGATTCGGCGGGCGGTGGCCTCATCGAAGCGGTCTGCGTGGGGGAAGCGGAATCCATCGATGTGAAACTCGGTCTGCCACCAGCGCAGGGCATCCAGGATCAACCGTTGTACCATGGGTGCTTCCAGACGCAGGTGATAGTTATGATCCTCATCAGATAGCGGCCGGCCCAGACTATCCAGCTGGAAGTAATAAGACTTATCGATGAATAATAGCGATGACGGATCGGTAGATGATACGGCTGAAAAGGGCAGATCAAGTATAACGGCGATGCCGCTCTGGTGCAACTGGCGAACCAGCTCCTTGAGCTCCCGCACCTGGAGCCCATCACGGCCGATCCAAGCGTCCGGTTCGCGGCTGGCGGTGGAGGCGAAGTAAGCGGCCGGCGCCAGAAGATGGCTGGCAGGGTAACCGCCGTGATTGCACGCAGTGGGCTGATCGTAAACCTGGCTTCCAGCGGCGCTCGGCTGATTCCCGGGTACCGGACGTACATGGTCGATCACCGGCAGCAGCTCCACGGCGTTTATGCCCAGGTCCAGCAGATGCGCCAGGCCGCCGCTTGAGTTTTTGCCTACCAGTGCCAGATAGCTGCCGGGGATGGACGAGCCGGCGCTGGTGTGAGCGGTCATGTGCCGCACGTGCAGCTGGTAGATGATAGCGTCCCGCAGCTCCAGACCGCTCCAGGTGTCGCCGCGCCAGGAGAAATTGTCGTGCAGGATTAGTGACCGGCTGTGACGATCGGGGCTGTTGCGCGTTATGACCACTTTCGAATAGGGGTCGCTAACGATCCTGGTGGGATCGTAGTTGTGGCTGGGACCGTCTGGGCCCCAGATTCGGTAGCCGTAGACCTGTCCTTCCAGGCGTCCCCGGCGAGCCACGGACCAGACCCCTTTTTTGTCCCGTGACAGAGGTATTTCATCCCCGGCCAAGGCATCGTAGCGCGGGAGTAGCACCAAACTGACCCGGGTGGCATGGGGCGCGAACAGCCGGAAAGTTGTGCGTCCCGCGAAAAAGGTAGCACCCAGCGGCTGGTCGGAAACCAGTTTATCGCTATCGGCTAGCGGGGAATAAATACGCTGGCCGGACCGCCCAATCTGCCCGGCGCCACTGCAGCCGGTGAGAACCAAGACTATCAGCATACCCAATGATGCGCTGAAGATCAGGCGGCGTGATCGGTGGGAGGCCGGTCTCATTTTTACCCGAAGACTAGAGTGCCGCTGGTTGAAACTATCACTGATCACTCTCCGGAACGTGGTTCGCTAGCACATTTAACACTTAATATTATCCCAGTCCCTTTCAAGAGGGATTGAAATATAATACTGCCGGCTGTAGTGCCGAGCGGTAAACAGAATGAAATAGTAATTAACGGTAGGTGTGTAGCGGCGAGAGTTGGATGTCCACCTCGCTGTCCGTGAAATGCTCTTTAAGATTGTCGGCTAACTGGCGACGGGCGGTTTCCTGCTGCTGCTGGTCGATGTCAGCCTTGACCTCCATCTCAACCAGGATCACTTTATGCTGCTGAGTCTCCACCACCCTCAGATCATGATAGCCGCTAAAAACCGGTGAGCTGGACAGCAGCTCGTTCAATTTTTCGCCGACCAAGTTAACCAGGGGATTATCCAGATCTATGGGATCGACGTGGATGATGGCGTAGGCCCCCAGCTGCTCCTGCAGGAAATCGGCCAGTTGCTCGGCGATATCATGGGCTTCCTGGATAGATAGGAGGCTGCTGACCTCGGCATGCAGGCCGATGAACTGGTGTTGGCCGTATTTATGGATGGTAATATCGTGAGCGTCGTGGATGTTTTCACGGCTCTGGCACAGCTGCCTGATACGACGCACCAGCTCCTTAGACGGCGCCTCGCCCATCAGGGGATCAATTACATCCTTGGCGATGGAGAAGCCGGACCATATGAGGTATACTCCGACCAACATCCCGCCCACACCGTCCAGAGCCGTAAGTCCTAAGGAGCTGCCCCAGACCGCCACTAATACCAGTACCGAACTGATAGCATCACTGCGATGGTGCCAGGCGTCGGCCGCCAGGGTGGAGGAATCGATCAACCGGCCCAAGGTCTTGGAAAATTGGCCCAGCCAGGCCTTGATAATAATGGTCAGCCCGATTACTACCAGCACCCAGGGGCCGGCGGATACCGGCAGCGGATTGATCAGCCGGCCCACGGACGACTTTATGAACTCGAAGCCTATCACCCCTAACATGATGGCGATAATCAAGGTAGCGATATATTCGGCGCGGCCATGGCCGTAGGGGTGTTCCTTGTCGGCCGGCTTAGCGGCGATCTTAAACCCGAACAGCACCACAGCCGAAGTAGCCAGGTCGGAGATAGTGTGGATAGCATCCGCGGTCAGGGCCAGGGAGTTGATCGCCAGACCCAGGGCCATTTTAACTGTAGCCAACAGGCCGTTTATAAAAATGCTGACCCAGGCCTGCAATCGCCCGATTTGGGCGCGGGCGATGATCTTACCGCCTGGCCGGTACCTGGGAACGGCTACCTTGAGGATCAGCTCGGTAATCATTCGGCACTTCCCCGGCACATAATCATTGTTCAGGCGCCCGGCATGATCCGTTGGACGATCTCGATGAAAACTGACGCCCCCACGGCCAGAGCCCGTTCGTTAATGTCAAAATGGGCGCAGTGATGGGGCGCCGGTCTTTCGCGATGCTCAGGCTTGGCGGAACCGACAAAGAAAAAGCAGCCGGGTACCTCCTGCAGGAAAAAGGCCATGTCCTCACCGCCCATGGATAAAAAAGGTGGTCCCGCGCCATCGCCCACCACCACGCGGGCGGCTTCCAGCACCAGGCTGCTCATCTGGGCGTCATTGATCGTAGGCGGGTAGCTGTCGTGGTAGTTCAGGTTGATGGCTGCACCGTAGGTACTGGCCACACCCTGGCAAATCTCACCAATGCGGGCCTTGATCAGTAACCGGTCCTCCTCGCGCATGGCCCGGGCGGTGCCCTTGAGCAGCACCTCAGTAGGGATTACATTGAATGTTTGGCCGCCGCGAATCATGCCGATACTCACCACGCCGGACTCCAAGGGATCGAGGTTGCGGCTGACGATGGACTGTAGAGCGACCACCAACTGAGCGGCCACCAGGATGATATCCACCGTTTGCTGGGGCAGGGCGGCATGCCCGCCGGTCCCCGTGACAGTGATCTCAAATTCGTCGGCCGCGGCCAGTGTGGGGCCCGGCTTAACCCCAACGGTGCCATAGTCCTGGTAGTTCCAGACGTGCAAGCCGAAGATAGCCGCTACTTGCGGGTCCTTCAAAACCCCGGCGTCAATCATCTGCTTGGCCCCGGCGAAGCCTTCCTCACCCGGCTGGAATATAAATTTAATCGTGCCATGCCATTGATCGCGAAGTTGGTCCAGAGCGGTGGCGGCCCCCAGCAGGGTGGCCATGTGGGCATCGTGGCCGCAGGCGTGCATCACTCCATCGCGGGTAGACTTATAGGGTACGTCGCCGGTTTCCTGGATCGGCAGGGCGTCCATGTCGGCCCGCAGGGCGATGGTCGGGCCGTCACCGTTGCTCATCAGGGCCACAACGCCGGTCTGGGCCACCGGGTGTTGGATCTCCACGTCGATACCCTGGAGCTGCTCTACGATATAGCGGCCGGTCTCATGTTCCTCAAAGCCGGTCTCGGGGTGCTGGTGGAAGTGTCGCCGCCAGGCGATCAGCTGCTGCTCGATGGCAGCGATCCGGGGATGGATATTCGGCTGCCGGGTCATGCGAACACCTCAAAGATAGCCGAATTATTAAAATGCCGGGGCCACATATTATATATGGTATAGGAAGCAACCGGTGAGATGATCGTCCACCAGGCCGATGCTTTGCATGTATGCGTAGCAGATGGTGGGGCCCACAAACTTGAAACCGCGACTGCGCAGGTCGGCGCTCAGGGCGTCCGCCTCGGGCGAAGTGACCGGGAGCTGTTCCCAATTATCCATACCGCTGTGGCGGATTACCTGGCCATCGGAGAAACGCCAGATGTAGGTATCGAAAGAACCAAATTCCTGCTGAATCCTCAAATATTCCCGGGCGTTTGTAATAGCGTAATTAACCTTGGCCCGGTTGCGGATGATGCCGGCGTCGGCCATCAGCCGCTGTTTGTCCTGGTCGGTAAAGGCGGCCACCTTGACCGGGTCAAAACCGGCAAAGGCAGCCCGGAAGTTCTCCCGTTTGTTGAGGATGGTGCGCCACGACAAGCCGGCCTGGAAATTATCCAGCAGCAGGAACTCGTACAGGATCCGGTCATCATGCACCGGCCGGCCCCACTCGCTGTCGTGGTAAGCGGCCATCAACGGATCCTCGTCGCCCCAGCAGCGGGCTATTTCCTGGTCGGCAGTCATATTATGCTCATGCCAGCCCCCAGCCAATCGCGTACCTGAAAGCTGTTAAGCTCACGTAGAGTATCATTGGCGATTAGGTTGGCGGCGCCTCTCACGCCTCGATTTTCATAATTATGGTTCTTAGCAGCCGCGCAAATGTGTGCTTCACCCGTTGGCCGGTTTCCAGCACTTCTTCGTGGTTGAGCGGCTGGTCAAGGATGCCGGCAGCGTAATTGGTCAGGCATGAGAGGCCCAACACCTGCAGTCCTTCATCGGCGGCGGCCCTGATTTCGGGGACGGTGGACATGCCCACGGCCGCTCCTCCCAGGCGCCTTATGTCCCGAATCTCGGCCGGGGTCTCGAAGGTGGGACCCAGGCTCCAGGAATAGACCCCCTCCCGCAGCGTGATTCCCTCGGCTCGGGCGGCATCACGGGCGATGGCGGCTAACTCGTCGCTATGGGAAGGCTCACCGGAGATAATTTGTGGGTCGTCGGCATTGTCTATGAAGGTATAATCCAGGTGGCCGGTGATCAGCATCAGGTCGCCCACCTGCCAGTCCCGGCGGACGCAGCCGGCGGCGTTGGTGATCACCAGGGCCTTTACGCCCACCCGGGCCAGCAGGCGCACAGGCAGGGCCACAGTTTCCAGAGAGTACCCTTCGTAATAGTGGAATCGCCCCCGGGCCACCAGCACCGGCGTCTGGTTGAGGTATCCGAAAACCAGCTCACCCACATGGCCCGGGACGGTCAATTTCGGGTAATGCGGAATGCGGTCGTAGGGGATGATCGTCCGGTCAGAGAGGTTTTCGGCGAACTCGCTCAGGCCGGAACCAAGTATGACCGCCACTCGAGGTGATTCCGGTAGGGCAGCGCGAACGGCAGCCGCGGCTTCATCGGCCAGGCGCGCAGGTGGTATTGCCGTGGGATTCAAGCGGCCCCCAATGCCAGTTGGCCGCAGCCGGCGGCGATATCCACGCCATTGCTCCAACGGATAAGCACCGGGAAAGCTCCCTGGCGCAGTTCGGCGGTGAATCGTTCGACCGAGGCCTCATCCGGGCGGCGATAGGGACCGCCGATCTCGTTGTAAGGGATCACATTTATCTTGGCCCGGCAGCCATGGAGCAGGTGCAACAGCCGGCTGGCATCAGCAGGGCTATCATTGATTCCAGCCAGCAGGACGTATTCGAAAGTGATGGTTAGCCCTGTGCGCTCACAATAACTCCGGGCGGCGGCCATCAGTCGCTCCAGCGGCCAGGTATCATTGATGGGCATCAGCCGGCTGCGAACCTCGTCATTGGTGGCATTGAGGGAGATGGCCAGGCGGTAGGGCCGTTCCTCAGAGGTAAAGCGCTCAATTTTGGGCACCACGCCGGCAGTGGAAATTGTGATGCGCCGGCTGCCCAGGTCCAATCCCTTGGGATGATGAATTATGTCCGCTACGGCCAACACCGCCGGGTAGTTCAGGAACGGTTCCCCCATGCCCATGAAAACCACGTTAGTAGCCTTGATTTTCCGTTCCTGTTGGACTAACAATAACTGATCGATCATCTCGCCGGTGGTCAGATTGCGCTGCAGACCGAGGGCGGCGGTGGCGCAGAAGCCGCAGCCCACGTTGCACCCGGCCTGGGATGATAAACAGACGGTATGGCGGTCGCCGGCCAGCATGCTGACCGTTTCCACCTGGATGCCGCCGGCCAGTGTTAACAGGTACTTACGGGTGGGCTCCAGGGATGAGACGGTCACTTTAGTGATAGTAGCGGTTTGCAGCCGGTACTCTTCAGCCAGCCTCCGGCGCAGGGAGCGGGGCAGGTTATCCATGAGCTGCGGGTCGCTGACGCCCCGGCCGTACAGCCAGTCGAACAGTTGGGCGCCCCGGTAGGGAGGTTCACCGATTGAGGCGGCCCAATCCTGTAGCTGGGTCCGGGTCAGCCCTTTTA
>JACZSB010000288.1 GCA_022574435.1 Fidelibacterota bacterium | reverse complement strand
TTTATCCGCCCGGCTGCGATTGGACACCCCCCGGTGCATGGCCGGCAGGCTTTCGGAGGTCAGCTCCCAGGTCAGACCCCGGGTGGTCAACTTGACATTGGTGGAATCCGGAAACAGGGCCACCGGCTGGCCGGGGAAGGAGGGTAAATCCTTGGCTCCGCGCACCACCTGGAAGGCGCCGGTGTCAGTCAGGGCCGTCAGTTCCAAGCCGAAATCGTGCCACATAAGCAACAGATTGCCCAGGGCGTGATCCGCTCGCCCACCGGTGGCGCCGATGATTGTCACCGCCTCTGCCCCCGATTGCCGGGCCCACTGCAAGGCCTTTTCCAGGTCACCGGACTGCTGCGATGGCAATTCCACCAGGCGGTCGGCGAAGGCTTCCCGGGCCCGGGGGCTGATGGAATCCAGGTCGCCCAGCACGAAATCGGGTGAGCGCGAAAATGCCAGCAGGTTGTCCGCGGCGCCGTCGCAGCACAGGAGCGTGCCGGCCTCAGTTAGCGCCTCCAGCGGACGGTGATGGGTGGGAAAGGGGCCGTTGGCCAGGACAATTACCGGCGGCTTTAAGGGCAAGGCGGTCTATTCCCAGGCCGCGCCTAACCAGTTGGTATACAGCATTTTCTGCCGGGCGGTAGGATCGGCCCCTTGCATCAGGGTGAGGGAATTCAAGGGCGGCGCACCGGGTTTCATCCTGAATGTGCGCATCAGGCCGTCACGATTGACCACAAAGGTCGCCGTCTTGCCCTGCTCGCGGGAATCCAGAACTGAGGTGGCATTGGCCGCTGTGAGACGGTAGTTATCAACGAAAAGCAGCTCATCGTTGACGCTCAACCGGGAATCCGCCGCCGGGGTCTGGAGGTAAATAGTCTTGATCACCAGGCTGCCTGCCCGCTCCTCGGTTTCGAAGCCCCAGTAGGCCTTGGCGCTGTCGGCCGGGTCCTGGTGCGCGGCCACCACTTCCAGGCCGAAGGGCGTGAAAGCGGTCTCCCAATCGATTTCCCGGGTGGTGGTGACGTAAGCGAACACCTCTTCTAACGGCCGGCCGGCCGTCTCCTCGCAGATTTCCCGGAACCGCTCCGGGGCGAACCCTTCCCCACTAGTTTGAAAATCATGCCATAGGGCCCGGAATACGTCATCCAGACTGCGGCCGCCATCGGTGGCTTCCCGGATTGCCAAATCCAGTGTCACTCCCACCAGGCTCCCTTTCACATAATAGGAAATGGTGGCGTTGGGGCTGTTTTCGTTCGGTTGATAAAACTTTATCCAGGCATCGAAAGATGATTCCTCAAGGGTCTGCTGATGGCGGCCCGGTGTGCTGAGCATTTTCTCCATATCCATGGTCAACAGTTCAAAGTACTGCTCCACATCCAGTAAGCCGGAGCGCAGCAGCAGCTGGCGATCGTAGTAGGAGGTCAGCCCCTCGGAGACCCACAGCTGGGTGGTGTAATTCTCCCGGTCGTAATCGAACGGGCCCAGTACCATGGGCCGGATACGCTTGACATTGTAGGCGTGGAACATCTCGTGGGCCAGCAGCTCCAGGTATTTGCGATAGTTGTCCTCACCATCGAAGGTCCAACGGGAAACCATCAAGTAGGCTGAGCTGAGATGCTCCAGGGCACCGCGGCGCCGATTACTTATGTCGACAAAGATGGTATATCGGTCGTAGGGCACGCTGCCAAAGAGCTGGTGCATTTCGCCGGCTATTTTGCGGGTGTCGGCCAGCAGTTGAGCCTGATCGTAATCGCCCTTACCGGAGATGGCGTACCGGTACGGCACATCATCGACCATCGTTTCAAACAGTTGGTGGGAACCGATCATCAGGGGGGAATCTATCAGGGTATCATAATCAGGCGCCCGGAATACTGGGCTGCGTCCCCCTACCGATGGCAGGCTGCAGGTGGCCCTTTGCCAGCCCCGGGGCAGATCGACCACCACCAGGCTCTCCTTGGTCTCCATGCCCACCGGATACATGAAAACGCTGGCTCCGTTCAGCATGGCCCGGTCGGCATCGACGAAACTGGTGCGGTGGTCCTGCCCAAAGGCATAGATTTTGTACTTCACATTGATGCGCCGGTGGCCGTCAAGTTCCACCTGCCAGGTGTTCTTATCCACTTTGGTTACCGGCAGTTCACGGCTCCCACTGGTGATCCGGAAGTCCTCCACGTGGCCGGAAAAATCGCGCACCTTATAGCTGCCCGGTATCCACACCGGCATCTTGAACTCCAGCCGTTCCCGGGAGCGCAGGCCGTCAATTTCCAGGTTTACCGAGACATAATGGGCGGTGCGCTCCTTGAAACTGAGTGTATAGGTCAATTTGGCGGACAGTGGGGCCCACAGCAAACAGACCAGCAACAACAACCGTATACTGGGCGCCAACCGACGCGGCGCCGGCGCGGCCATGGAATTAGATTGGGGGCGCTTTCCTGATTGGCCCGGCATCAATGCTCCAATAATCCTAATTTTATTCAACCCTTTCCCGGCGGTTTGATCGACATAACTGAGCCCTGCACATTCGCGATTATCGTAAGATTAAGGCATCCCACCTGCCGACCGGCATCAGGGTTTAAAATTAGTGCGCCAAAGTGCCGGGATGTAAGCAGAACCGCAGATCCGGCCTGGGCCGGCCCAATCTTGACCGGCAATGGCCACGCCGGTTAATTTTGGACCGCCTGAGGGGACCGAGTGCCTCCATGACTGCTAATGGGCCATGGTATCCCCGGTATACATCTGTGCCATTGCAATAATATATCTATCACCTCCCGCTGATGCCCACACCGCGCAATTATATCCAGGTCCTGTTTTTAATAGCAATGGGGATCGGCCCTTTCTGCTATGGCCAGCGGCCGGACCACCAACAGGCCGAGGATCTCCTGCTGGAGGTCCAGCGCCATCTGCAGGGCCTCGACCAATCGGCCCGGATTACCATCACCCAGACCAACCGCCGGGATTCGGTGCGGGTCAGGTATCTCCAATACTACCTCCACTACCCCCCGCCGGGTAACTCGATAGTCAAACAAACCCTGGTGGTAATGCTGCCCCCGGACAAGGCGGCCGGGCAGAAATACTGGTCCTGGATGTTGACCGATGGGCGCCAGCGCCAGTGGATAGAGTTGGCAGCCAGCGGTAAAGTACGGGAAATCGCCCACCTCTCCGGAGTACGGAAGAAAATCTTCGATTTCAGCGATCTGGAAATCACTGCCGAGGATATCGCCCGCCATGACCACACCATCCAGCGTCGCGATACGTTGGACGGCAGGGAGGTGACCGTCATCAAAAGCGTCCTGCAGCACACTCGGCTGGGGCGCCGCCCACCGGGCTACAAGCTGCTGTGGATCGACCCGGCAACGCGGCTGGTGTTGAAAGCGGAGTTCTACAACAGTAAGGGGCGCTTATTGAAACGGATCGTGGTGCAGGAAACCGAAGTGGGGCCCAACGGCAATGAATTGCCGACGCTCATTCGTGTCCAGGACCTGCGCAAAAAAACCGAGACGGTACTGGCCTTCAGCGACCTGCGCCTGGGCCTGCCGCTGGATAGCGCCCTGTTTTATCCCCCGGTTAAATAGGCGATCCGGCCCCGGCTACCCCGGCGGCCAACCCAGGGAGCGCCCCCCCATAACGTGAAAGTGCAGTTGGAAAACCGATTGCCCGGCGCTGGCGCCCGAGTTGACCACCACCCGGTAGCCGTCCGCGATTTCCTCCTGCTCGGCCAGCTTAGTAATCACCAGGTGGATGTGCCCGATGAGCGCCTGGTCATCGGGACCCAGGTCCTGCAGCCGGGCAATGGGCTTGCGCGGCACTACCAGGAAATGCACCGGGGCCACCGGGTTCACATCCCGGAAGGCCACGCACAGGTCGTCCTCATGGATGATATCCGCCGGGATCTCTTTGTTGATGATCTTGGTGAAAATATTGTCGCTCATGGTTCCCCCCAATTATAACAATTCCCGCAACGCCTCCGCCAGTCGCTCCAGGTCTTCTGCGGTGGTATAGGCCGCGACCGACACCCGCAATAA
>JACZSB010000034.1 GCA_022574435.1 Fidelibacterota bacterium | reverse complement strand
TCGGCCCCGGCGCCGGACATGAGCACGTGGGGGGACTTTTCCATCACCAAGCGGGCCAGTTTGATGGGGTTTTTCACCTGGCGGACTCCCGCCACTGCCCCGGCGGCCAGGTTGCTGCCGTCCATGATGGAGGCGTCCAACTCGTTATGGCCGTCGGCGTTGAATACGGCCCCCTTGCCGGCGTTGAACAGGGGCGAGTCCTCCATCAGGGTGATGGCAGCCTGCACCGCGTCCAGGGCCGAGCCACCGTCATTCAGGATGGCATACCCGGAATCCAGGGCGGCGGACAGTTTATCGCGGTAGGCGCTCTCCAGCTCCGGGGTCAGGCTCTCCCGGGTGATGGTTCCGGCGCCGCCGTGAATTACCAGGCCCCACTTGATGCGGGGGCCAGTTTCCGGGGCGCAAGTAGTCAAAAGAACTGCCGCCAAGCCGGCAGCGAGTGTAAATCGACGAATCATACCAACACCTTTGATCTATATATGGGTAGTACTAACCGGGTGGCAATCTATAAAGGTTTCTGCTGCCCGGCAACGGCTCGGATTCACCTGCCCTAAATTTCTGGTTGGTCCGCTGCGGCGTGAATAAGTATGCCGCGGCTGGCCTACCCCTGCTTAAAATCAGGCCCGGCCCATGAAACTTTATCTAAAACCACTGAGCCAGACCGCCCGGGAACTGTATTCCAATCACGGCCATTACCATCCCGGTGACGCCGGCCTGGACCTGTTCGTCCTGGAGGACCAGACCTTCGCGCCCGGTGAGACCGCCATGATTCACCTGGGGATCCAGTGCCAGCCGGAAGACGGCCGGGCTTACCTGCTGCTACCCCGGTCCTCTATCTCCAAGACCCCCCTGCGCATGTCCAATTCCATCGGCTTGATCGATGGTGGCTACCGCGGTGAGATCATGGCCTCCTGCGACCATATCAAGAGCGAGCCGTTCACCATTCACCGGGGCGACCGCCTGTTCCAACTGGTGGCCATAGACGGCACACCCATCGAATACGAGTTGCGGGAGCAGCTCTCGGAGACCAGCCGCGGGGTGGGCGGATTCGGCAGCACCGGCCAGTAGAAGCGCCTTTCTGGCACTCTAACCATTAGACTGCTAATTTTCCTACCACCCTCCTAAATAATATAAATAAATTTAACGCTGCCTGAGAGGCGCCTTTAGCGCTCGACAGGCGGCTTTCATGTTATATAAATGGGTTAATTAGAGCATTTAGGAATGCTAATCAAAGGAGATCACAGATGAAATTGAAGCCTCTGCATGATCGCGTCGTTATCAAGGCGGACGAATCGGAGGACGTGACCAAGGGCGGGATCTACCTGCCTGATACCGCTAAAGAAAAGCCCCAACGAGGTGAAGTGGTGGCGGTGGGTCCGGGCAAGACCGAGGACGGGAAGTTGGTAGCGCCGCAGGTCAAGAAAGGCGACAAGGTGCTGTACGGTAAGTATTCCGGCACCGAAGTCACTATCGATGATACTGAGTATCTTATCGTCCGTGAGAGCGATATTCTCGCAATTCTATAACCGAGCGGATTGAGCCCCGCCCTGGCCCTGGGCGGACCCACGGGGAGTCCCGGGCAGGCCGATGGCGGGGGATACCCCATCTAAGGAAGGAAATAATTCCATGTCAAAGATTCTGGTTTACGATGCTGATGCCCGGCGAAGCCTCAAAACAGGGGTTGATAAGCTGGCCGCAGCAGTCAAGGTGACCTTGGGCCCCAAGGGCCGCAATGTGGTAATCGATAAGAAGTTCGGCGCTCCCACCATCACCAAGGATGGTGTTACGGTGGCCAAGGAGATCGAACTGGAGGACCCCTTTGAGAATATGGGCGCCCAGATGGTACGCGAGGTAGCCTCCAAGACCTCCGATCTGGCCGGTGACGGCACCACCACCGCCACAGTCCTGGCCCAGGCGATCATCAACGAAGGGCTCAAAAACGTCACAGCCGGCGCCAACCCCATGGACCTCAAAAGGGGCGTGGATTGGGCCGTCACCAAGGTTGTGGAATCCCTTAAGAAGCAGAGCCGTGACGTGGGCGGCAAAGATGAAATCGCCCAGGTGGGCACCATCTCCGCCAATGGAGATTCGGAGATCGGCAACAAAATCGCCGACGCCATGGAAAAGGTGGGCAATGACGGCGTCATCACCGTGGAAGAAGGCAAAACCACCGTCATGGAGCTGGAGGTGGTAGAGGGGATGCAGTTCGACCGCGGTTATCTCTCCCCCTACTTTGTCACCGACCCCCAGGAGATGGAAGCCCAACTGGAGGACGCCTATATATTGATCCATGAAAAAAAGATCAGCTCCATGAAGGATTTGCTGCCCATCCTGGAGAAGCAGGCCCAGACCGGCAAGCCGATGCTGATCATAGCCGAGGACGTGGACGGCGAGGCGCTGGCCACCCTGGTGGTCAACAAGTTGCGCGGCTCTCTCAAAGTAGCCGCCGTCAAAGCCCCCGGTTTCGGTGACCGCCGTAAGGCCATGTTGCAGGACATCGCTTCCCTCACCGGTGGTATTGTGATTTCGGAGGATCAGGGTTACAAGTTGGAAAACGCCACCCTGAACTACCTGGGCACGGCCAAGCGGATCGTGATCGACAAGGATAACACCACTCTAGTGGAGGGTGGGGGGTCCAAGGAAGACATAATGGCCCGCATCAACGAGATCCAGGTGCAGATCGATAAAACCACCTCGGACTACGACGAGGAGAAGCTGCGCGAGCGGCTGGCCAAGCTCTCCGGCGGAGTGGCCGTGCTGAGCGTGGGCGCATCCACCGAGGTGGAAATGAAAGAGAAGAAGGCCCGCGTTGAGGACGCGCTGCATGCCACCCGGGCGGCGGTGGAAGAGGGGATCATCCCCGGCGGCGGTGTGTCGCTGGTGCGCGCCATCAAGGCTATCGATACCGCTAAATTGGAAAACGCCGACCAGAAGATCGGCGCCGAGATCCTGAAGAAGGCGCTGGAGTACCCGTTGCGCCAGATCGTGGAGAACGCCGGCCAGGAAGGGTCAGTGGTTTTCGCCAAGGTCAGGGATAGCAAGTCCGCCGACTTCGGCTTTGACGCCCAGAATGAGAAGTATGGCCAGATGTTTTCTCTGGGGATCATCGATCCCACCAAGGTGACCCGCATAGCGGTGGAGAACGCCGCCAGTGTGGCCAGCCTGCTGATCACTACCGAGGCGCTGATCGCCGACAAGAAGGAAGAGGAAAAGATGCCGCCCATGCCCCCAGGAGGGATGGAAGGGATGTACTAGTCCGCCAGCTGGCGGACTAAACCCCGCCGATAGCGGGGAAACCTATACCTTCAAGGCAGAAACTAAGGCCGGTCCCGATTTATCGGGGCCGGCTTTTTTTGTTATAGTACTTTGGTAGACTCGGTTATTCGGGTATCCCCTCCCTTTGGCGGGACTGCCCAATTAGCCCGGCTGATCCGCCAGCTGGCGGATTGACCGCACAGCCCAACGGCCAATGTAGACCGCCAGGTCGCATAAGGTTTGCATCCCAATGAGAGCCGGTCCTAAGCTGTGGCCCCCTGAACTTCCCAAAGAGGCCAGGATCCCGTTTAGGTCAACTTGAGTTTCTCAGACCTGAGTAATAATTCGTAGTAAAATGATACAAGCCAAATACCCGAACGAATCCCGGCCACGCAGACTCTACACCGTGGGTGAAGAGCTCGCCAATATCCTGAGCCACGGTCTGGGAGCCGCGTTGAGTGTGGCCGGACTAGTCGTGCTGGTTGTACTCGCCTTCAGGCTGGGCGATCCATGGCGGGTAACGAGTTTTGCCATTTACGGCAGCACGCTCATAATCTTGTACCTGGCATCAACCCTGTACCACAGCGTTCAAGATCACCGCGTCAAGGGGGTTTTGCGAACTATCGATCATGCCGGCATTTATCTCCTGATTGCCGGTACCTATACCCCGATTCTGTTGGTGAGTATGCGGGGAGCATGGGGCTGGACCCTGTTGGGCGTCATCTGGGGATTGGCCCTGATGGGTGTGGTATTACAATCGCTCTCTTTCCAACGCCTGCGCCGAGTTGAACTGTTCGTATACCTTATGATGGGCTGGTTGTTCGTCATCGCCTGGCGAGAGATGATCGTCAGTATTTCTTCCGGTGGACTCATATGGATAGCGGTTGGCGGCTTGCTCTATACAATCGGGGTCATCTTCTATGCCTGGCATAAACTGCCCTATCACCATGCCGTTTGGCATCTCTTCGTCCTGGCGGGCAGCGTCAGCCATTTTTTCGCCATGCTCCTGCACGTCCTGCCGGAGGCTTGATTGCCCCATTGACGGCTGGCCCCATGGCCTTCCATTGACCCGGACTACATTGCTGCCGCTTCCGTAGCGCCCTGCATCCCTGATCTAGGAGCCACGGGCAGGATTGATATCGCGATTTTTCCGTATTCATATTATTGGTACTATTATTATGTTATATTCCTCGAGCTAAGTAGTTTGATCACAATGTTTATTTATTGGTTTAGTCAGAAGATGGAACTACATTCCGGCAATTGTATGGACACAATATCAGGTTGTAACGGCCTGGTGTATTTCTTCATAAATGATAGTTGGGCAATATTCGTTTTATCGAGGAAGTGATAAACAAAGAAACCCTAACCGTAACACATGAGTTTTTGCCACCAACTTTGCCGACCACCGTTTCGGTCATACAGGTATCACCGAACCTCCGATTATGATGAGTTCGTTAATTCCAGGAGATGTCAAAATGGGACTTAACTTAAGATCAACACGGATACTGGTCGGATTACTCTGTATTTTAGCGTCAGGCTTGATAGCCAATTCCGACCAACCTTTCGATGACAATCTCAATCAGTACGAACATTTATACGACGACCTTATTCATTTAGAACCCGATTTCCACAAGTCAGCGTACGTGCAGGATTTCACGTTTCAGCGCGATGTGGCTAGATTTACTCTGGTTGAAGGCAATCTTTATCTGTGCAAGCCGGTTATGAACCGGGTGGTTGCTGCAGTTTTTATAGGAAGCGGCCAGTTTCACTTCACTCCTCCGATCGAAGCGGAGCGCAAGCAACTCTATCGGGTCTATGAAACCGAATCGCTCGACCGTGAATTTAACTTCTTACTTATCATTTTCGCGGATAGCACGCTCCTTGAATTCCAAAGGAATTTGACGTTTATCAATGTCCGCGCGATTAGTCAGGTAATTCCTAAAGTACGCAAACAGTTAAAGTACGCTTTGAAATATATGGGAAAACCAAAAGGGAAAGAATTCAATGCTGCGATTATGAAAACGTTCCTGGATGTTGAGAGCAATGGATACTTTTACGCCCATTTCAGCAGGAAAAAATCTCGCCCGATTTTCTTTGTGATCAATCCCTACGAAGCGGAAGAAATTCGTCTTCTGCGTAGACCAAAAAACGATCGCTCATACTCGACCGAAATAGTTTGTCAGTTCCACAAAAAGCGAGATTATCAATCGGGCCTGGATTTGAGTTATGAATCAAAGGAAACCATGGTTGTATCCGATTACAATATAGATGCTCACATCACCAAAGACTTCGAGTTCTCTGCTTCCGTGCAAATCAAGATCACTGCGTTGCGAGACCATCAAAATTGGATTTACTTCAATCTGTTTCATGACTTAGACGTTGATTCCATCTTTTTGGGCGATGGCCAAGAAGCCGAATTTTTCAGAGGGAAAGAAAATCCGTATGTGTGGATACAATGCAACCCAGCGCTAATGAAGGACCAAACTTATAATATCAAAATCGATTACCACGGCGAGTTATTTGAGGTGAAGGACGACTGGGTTTTTATCAAAGCCCCAGTTTTTTGGTATCCACTCACAAACAATCGAAATAAATCGATGTTCGATCTCACGTTTCATACACCGGCCGATTTTGATTTTATCTGTGTGGGTGAAAAAGTGTTTTCAGAAACCAAAGAAAAAGTCACGACCACAAGATGGATATTTAAAAAACCGATTCGTAACGCTTCATTTAATATCGGTAAGTTCAACAAATACAGAGTCAACAACGAGGGTATCCCGTCTGTAACTGTTTTTATGGCTAAATCCTATTCGAGGTTTTTAAAAGGGAATATTATGCACGTCACACGGGCGGAAGAATTAGTCGGATTCGATATTGCTAACAGTATCGGGTTCTTTCAGCAAATGTTCGGCAGGAGTCCCATGGATGCGTTTTATGCTACAGAAATCCCGGGTTATCACGGGATGGCTTTCCCTGGACTCATTCATTTATCGTGGGCCACGTTTCAAAGCATGGACACCAGAGGATACCAAGAGATCTTTCGGGCTCACGAAGTGGCACATCAATGGTGGGGAATCGGCGTGGATTTCAGAACCTACCACGACCAATGGCTTAGCGAAGGCTTCGCAGAATATTCAGGATTATGGTATATGCAACTGGTCCTGGAAGATAACGAAAAATTTTTCCGCATTTTAAAAGAATGGCGAGATCAGATCATCTATAATCGCAAATATCTATTTGGCAGCGGCCAAGAAGCCGGACCGATTTGGCTCGGGTACCGAACCAGCAGCACTACGACTCGTGGGGATTACGATCTCATCATATATAAGAAAGGAGCTTGGGTACTACATATGTTGCGTAACATGCTCATAGATCTGGAAACTATGAATGAGGATAGGTTTCTGAATCTAATTAAAGATTTTTACACTACCTACCGAGATAAGCAAGCTTCTACTTATGATTTTCAAAAAATAGTCGAAAAACACTTCGGTATGGATATGGAGTGGTTCTTCAAGCAGTGGATATATGGAACAGATATCCCAACCTATGAATTTGCCTATAAAAGCGAAAAGACGAAGGAAGGTAAATATATAGTCACATGCAAGGTCAAACAGTTGGACGTGCCGGACGACTTTCGAATGATCGTACCGCTGCACATCGAATTTTCGCAAGGCCAGTTCGTTAAACTCAAAATATTTGTACAGGGTTCCCTTTCGGAAATTACGCTTCCGCTTCTGCCATCCAAGCCTAAGAAAATTATTTTCAACGATTTGTAATCGGTTTTGTGTAAAGTCAAGAATGTAAAATGGAAATAATCGAAGTATTTCGAGCCTCTAAAATATAGCGAATATGGCCCAACCGGGGGTTTGAACCTGATAAAACCCGGGATCTATTGACTAAATATGGTACCTTTTTGGGCGGTTTTGCAGGTTAAACCCAGCGCTGTTAGGGTGTCGGGGTACGGGAACGTAATGACTATGAGGACAGCTCATCTCGAATTGGTGCCCTTCTCACATGAGTATTTGCTCGCGCTGGTAGAGGGTGACGAGCGCTTCGAAAAGTGCTTCGGGCTGCCCGTTGCTGAATTTATCCGTTAGGTTGCGAATGCAGATCACGCCAGCAGCCAAACAACTCCCAAATACCGCCATCCGCTGCCACAACTCGGTGGCGGACTTTTCCTCAGCGCTAGCGGCCTCCGCAGGGCCAAAGTAGATCAGGAAGTGTTACCTATGTCCTGAGAATACTGTGTTACCTACTGTACCGGATTGCTCAAACTGGGCACCTCTCCCTTCGTAAGGGAGAGGTCTCACGCAGTGAGGGTGTGGGTTTCTCTCTCCAGCCCCGAGTCTTGCCCTGAGCTGAGCCGAAGGGTCCCGATTCCAAGTTTCCTCTTCCTTTGCGTCCCCCTCGGAAATCTCGGGGCATGCTTTGCGCCTTTGTGGTTTTCTTAGGCCACCCTCTCACCCCCCATCATCACTAAACGCATACACCAGATCGGCCCCCAACACATCCGGCAGGTTCTGGATCGCCACTAATTTCTCCATCTCGCCATCCACGGTCTCACCTTCCACCGTCACCACTATCCGCCCCTGCTTATCTGAGAAAAAAACGTCGCACAAGCCACTTGCCTCCAGCGCGGCAATCACCGATTTGACCGCCGCCGGCCTGGTACGCACCACTATGCTGGAGACATTCATGATTGGCACACCCCAAATATTGATCGCCGCCCGGTTACCGTGATGGGATTGCTCCCGGCTATCCGCCCGTGCACTGGCAACCCTGACCGCTAGTCTTCCTCGACCCCTTCATCGCGCACGTCAAACAGGTTGGACGAATGCCGGCCCGCATCATCCCTGAACAGAGGCTGGAATCTGTTCTTGACCAGTTCCGGTGCGTCGGCTTGGGGGACGTGGCATTGGGTGCAATTATACATGGCCGGGTTGCCATCTTCCAGTCGCCGGTTGCGCCGGTAGTCGTAGAAATGGGTGGGCGGCATGGCGGTGGCCTCAAAATCTTCGGCTGCATCGGGATGGTGGCACTCCAGGCAGTCGTTCCTGGTCGTGGTGATGGGCAGTAGATCGGCCAGACTGTGAGGGATAAGTGGTGGCGCGTTCTCATAGGATCGCTCCAGCAGTTGGCTCTCACCCGGTTCTGCCTCGGAATACCTGGTCCCGGGTGTCACTGCGGCACTGTCCAGCGGCTCGTGGCGGTAGCTCAGGTCTGTATCGGGGATGTCGCCAGCTGAGCCGGCTCCTGTAGCCTGGGGTCCGGGGGCCGGGCCGCAACCCATAGCGAGCAGCACTGCTGCTATCGCCATCCCGAATGTTGCATGGTCACGATGATCGATGGGCGTAATAGTCACTCCATTCACCTGTGGTCCCCGGTCATACCCGGTACAACTTGACGGCACACTTCTTGAAATCGGTCTGCTTGGATATGGGGCAGGCGGCATCCAGGGTCACCTTGTTGATCAGCACCCGTTCGTCGAAAAAGGGGACAAACACCATCCCCTCGGGCATGCGGTTGCGGCCGCGGGTAGCCACGCGCACCTTTACCCGGCCGCGACGGCTTTCCAGCCATACCAGGTCGCCGTTACCGACACTGTGGCGGCTGGCTTCCTGGGGGTTGATGTAGCATAAGGCCTCCGGCACAGCCCGGTGCAGTTCGGGTACCCGCATAGTCATGGTGCCGGTGTGCCAGTGCTCCAGTACCCGGCCGGTAGACAGCCATAGGGGGTATTGTTCGTCGGGCATTTCCGGTGGATCCACATACGGCCGGAAGAAGATTTTAGCCTTGTTCTTCAAGGAGGTCTTGCCCCCCGAACCGGGGCCGGTCAAGTCCCCCTTAGGCAGGTTCTTCAGGGCCGGTCCGTAGAAGGCGAACTGCTTGCCATCCCCAAGTTTCCGGGCGTAATGGTCATATTTAGTATTGAATCGCCAGGGGGTCTCCTGGCCGTTTATAACCGGCCAACGCAGGCCGCGGTTCCGGTGGTAGCTGTCGAAATCAGCCAGGTCGTGCATGTGTCCCACGCCGAAGGTGCGGTACTCCTCCCAGAGGTATTTCTGCACGAAGAAGCCGTACCCGCCAAAGCCGGCCACCTTCCTATCGTCCCCGGCGGCTTCGGTATTGAGGAAACCCTCGCCAATCGGGTCGGGCCAGGCGTACTGCCGGGCTTCACTATTGGCAAACAGGACGTCATAGAGCGTATCATCGGGACTATATCCCATGTTTTTTGCCTCTGCCAGAACGTCGGGCAGAGTCAACTTCTCATTAATCTTCCAGGATTTCCACACCTCACGGAGTTTGAACTGCTTGGAAAATTCGATGTACTGCCACAGGTCGGGCATGGCCTGCCCAACCGGGGTGACCTGCTGCCGCCAGTGGTGGGTCCGGCGCTCGGCATTGCCGTAGGCCCCCCATTTTTCGAAGATCATGGCGCTGGGCAATATGAGGTCGGCCACCTTGGCTGAGATGGTGGGGTAGACGTCGGACACCACGATGAAATTATCCATCTTCCGGGCGGCCGTGACCCAGTGATTTGCATTGGCCGTATTCTGCCAGGGGTTGCACACCTGCACCCAGCTCCATTTGATTTTGCCATCCTCGATGTCGCGCAACAGCTTTGTATAGTGCGAGCCCACTTTGGGGTTCAGCGTGCCGGTGGGGATCTTCCAGTTCTTCTCGGAGATGGCCCGATGGTCGGGATTGGTCACCACCATGTCCGCCGGCAACCGGTGAGCGAATGTGCCCACCTCCCTAGCCGTCCCGCAGGCAGAGGGTTGCCCTGTGAGGCTGAAGGCGCCGTTGCCGGGCCGGGCCTGCTTACCCAGCAGCAGGTGAACCATATAGGCCTGCTCGTTAACCCAGGTGCCCCTGGTGTGCTGGTTAAAGCCCATGCTCCAGAAGGAGACCACCTTGCGGCCCTGCTCCATATAGAGGCCGGCTAATTGCTTTAATTTGGCCTGGTATACTTCCAGGGTCTCGTGCTGATCCCCCTTGGAAAGCCGGGAGACGAAGTCCAGGGTATAGGGCGCCAGCGCCCGCTTGAAGTCCTCAAAGGAGATCAGCCAGTGGTCGCCCGCCTGCCCCGAATGTTTCATCTCCATGATGTCCCCGGCGCTATAGCCGGCGTACCCCAAGGTCACACCCTCGTTTTCGCTAACTACCTTGCTGGTCTCCTGGGAAACGGTGTCCTTTTCGCTCTCTTTGAATTTTTGGTGGTTGGAATCGCTGCGCATGCCGAAGCCGATATCGACATAACCGGTGGCGAAAACGGTGTGGTTGTTAACGAAATCCCAATCAATAGCCTCGGGGTGCTCGTAAACGATCTCACGGGCGATATAATTCCAGATAGCCAGGTCGGTCTGGGGCTTGAAGATTATCTCCAGGTCGGCCAGGTCCGAACAGCGATTCGTGAAAGTCGTCAGGTTGACTATTTTCACCCGGCTTGGGTTGGACAGCCGGTGGTCCGTGACCCGGGACCAGAGTATGGGGTGCATCTCGGCCATATTGGCGCCCCACAGGATCATGGTGTCGGTCAGTTCGATATCGTCGTAGTTGCCCGAGGGCTCATCGATGCCGAAAGTCTGCATGAAGCCGGCCACGGCGCTGGCCATGCAGTGGCGAGCGTTGGGATCGATATTGTTGCTGCGGAAGCCGGCCTTCATGAGCTTGGCCATGGCATAGCCTTCCTGGATGGTGTACTGGCCCGAGCCGAATACAGCCACCCCGGTGGGCCCCAGCTCCTTATAATATTTCTTGAACTGCTGGGCCATCACCTCAAAGGCCTTTTCCCAGGTCACCGGCCGGAAATCCCCGTGCTTATCGAACTGGCCCCGGGCGTTGACCCGCATCATCGGTTCGGTGAGCCGGTCGGCCCCATACATGATCTTGGCGTTGAAATAGCCCTTGACGCAGTTTAGTCCCCGATTGACCGGCGCGGCCGGGTCTCCCTTTACAGCCACCACTTTATCATCCTTGGTGGCCACCATGATCCCGCAACCGACGCCACAGAAGCGGCACACACCTTTATCCCATCGCCAGCCGCCTTCCGCTAGGGTGGCCTGCTGGGCGGCAGCTTTGGTAATCGGGATTCCGATGGCTGTGGCAGCACCCACGGCCGCCGCCATTTTGATGAATTCCTTCCTAGATACTTTCATGGGCGGGGTGTTTCCAATCCTTGGAGCCTTGGCAGGGTTGATAACAAGTTCAAGTCTGAAATTCCTATTCCAGTATTCTGCAGAAAACGGGGCAGCAGATGGCTCACCGGCAGCCGTAACAATGCTGTTTTATCCGGGCCCGTCCGCTGTGCTCACCCGGCCCGGGGTGCCCCATAACCGGGTTTAGGTCTGCCGGTCTAATTTCCGGGACCGCACGATAGCTGCCGGGTGAATCATGATTATCGCTCGGATTGAAGGTAATCCGTTATAGACTAGAAATCAAGTGATTCGAGTGGCTCAGTTGGAGCGTTTTGATACCTATCACACCATGTTGGGTGTGTAACCATCACCCCCAGGGGGTAGGCCTGTAAAGGTGGCCCCCAAAGACTGGGCAGTAGCTTAGATGTAATCCGCCAGCTGGCGGACTGCTTTAACCAAAGCGCATAGTTGCGCGCAGAACATGACTACGGGAAGACCTAACCTTTCAGTCGTATTCAAGGCTCGGGTAGCATTAGAAGCACTCAAGAGCGATAAAACTCAGGGTGTAATTTCATTCCGTTTTGGGATTCTTTTTGGATAGAACTCATAAATCTCCTGATAGTCAAACACCGGCACAGATATGTTTTTTCAAGTCAACAAAGGGGTTGGCCGCTTAATGAACCACATTGCAGGATTACATCTAAGAATCGGAAATGTGTCTCCAAACTATGGGGTCCGCTGCTCGATACCATGAATCGTAGAAGATCCTAAAGCCGGCGGATGTCTATCAAGGGCGAGGTCATTGAGTTCTGGGTCGGGGTAAAATAATCATGCGTCAGACGCTTCAGATAAGATTTAAACAAAACCCTGGACACTCCCGGTGTCTCTCTTTATTTTAAGCCCTGTTTCCAATATGATTTGAAGACCTATTATTATCCGTGAGTATTTGCTTGGAAGAATAGATCGGTTTATTTGCATTGAACACACTGGCCATAATCTCACCAGCACGTGGATGGAGCACTTATTTGAAGGTCACAATTCCATTATCAATATTGTTACCCTTATTACTTATATCCTGTTATAAAGATATTCACGATTTTAAGATTTATAATCTCAACGACAATAGGATTACTATTCTGGGCCATCGCGGGATGGGAAAAAAGCATAAATATCCCGGCAACTCCTTCGAATCTATAGAAACAGCAATAAAATTGGGAGCAGATGGTTCGGAGATCGACGTTCAGATAACAAAAGACAGTATTCTGGTTATTTTTCATGATAAAGAAATGAGTAATAAAACTAATTTTCAAGGGATGATAAGAGAATATAATTGGGCCGAGATCGATGGTTGTAACTATAAAAGCACCAGTTCAGAACAAATCTCTGTCATTACAGTCGACGATCTTTTCAGTAGAATACCCAATATTCAGGAATACTATTTTTCCTTTGATTGCAAATTCTACCCCGAGGAGGAGACACTCGATGCTTATTTAAGGCAATTCGCGTATGCCATCGAGCAGGTCATTGAGAAGCACAACATGCACAACCAGGTAATGATCGAATCTGAAATTGTTCAATTCCATCAAATACTAAAGCAAAATGATGTTCAAGCATTGCAATTCATTGTTTGTTCGAAAGTCACCGATGGAATTCGTATTGCGGAGCAGCTGGATTTATATGGGATAGGCAAGGGATCGGCTATTACAAAGCGAGACATTGAATTAGCTCATGAAAAGGGGTTTAGAGTTATGACGTGGATTCCTAAAACTAAAGGTGGAAATGTGAAAGCAATTCGAAAAAATCCGGATATCATTCAAACTGCCAAGCTGATCCATCTTCTAAAGATATTTGGGAAATATAGGCAGTAGTCCCAACGGTAGTCTCCTGTCAGTAGGCTCGATAAATACTTTCGGAAAATGACAAGAATGTTACGTATTCATAATTTTAATTGATTCAGAAGACCTATCAATGAGCAGCAGATGGCAAAACTATATCCAAGAGTCCATAAGGCTGCTTAAGGTCTATATTTTTGCGGTTATTTACCTGGGTTTATTTAGAATAGTCCTGATTATCTATTTCAGTGATAAATTAGATGGCAGCACCAGCCTTAGTGATATATTTCTGGCCATAGCCCATGGATATCGATTTGACTCCGCCGTCGCAGTATACTTCATACTGGTCCCATTTTTAGCCAATGCAATACTAGCCCCTTTTAACCTAACACGTTTGAGCGTAGGTCTGCGTACAGGATTTTCAGGTTTCATGCTACTCACCTTGACCATATGCTTTGTCGTTACAATTCCTTACTTCCGGGAGTATGATAGTCAATTTGACTACTTCCTGTTTGAAATCCTTTACGATGATCGTTATGCAATCATGCGAACAATTATCGATGAGTATAATTTATTTGGCAATCTAATTATGATCGCTGTGGTTTCAATGCTATGCTTCTTTCTGCTCAGACAGTGGCAGAAACTCTCTTTTACACCCGTTTTAGGGCTTCTTAATCAATCCAAGAACCTGTTCTTGCGCAGTGTTATCGTTATATTGATATTCCTTCTAACCTTTGCTGCAGTGCGCGGTTCGTTTAGATCAAAGCCTGCTATGAGAAAATGGGCGGATGTGACTACCGATGCCTTTCTCAATAATACAGTCATGAATCCATTAATGCATCTGCAATATGCCTACAAAGATTTTAAATCCATAAATTCTTCTACAGCAGGTATTCGGAAACTGCTGGGCGATGTTTCAGTGATGACGGCTGCAAGGAGATATTTTTCCTTGGAGTTAACCGACGATCAAGCCGGTGATCTATCAAACTACCTGCTGCGGACAGCCAGCGGCAACCAAACCCAGATGCCCGATCATATTTTTCTTATTGTTATGGAGAGTTATGACTCTTGGCCACTGATGCCCAGATACAAGTCTCTCAAGATCGCTGAAAACCTTAGGACCCTTGGTGAAAACGGTATTTTCTTCAACCACTTTCTGCCGGCTGCAAGTAACACCATGGGATCACTTTCAGCAATTCTTACGGGAATTCCCTACACCGGAGTAAATATCAGTAGAATTGCGGCCAGGAAACCGCCTTTCATCACATCCATCCCAGGTATATTTAAAAGATTGGGCTATAAAACGAGGTTGTATTACGGTGGTTTTCTCTCCTGGCAAAACATTGGAAATTTTTCCCGGGCTCAGGGAATAGACGAGATCTTTGCCGCTCCCAGCGTCGAAAAGAGAGGATCGGATAGGGTATGGGGCGTAGAGGATGAGCAACTATTTAAATTTGTTCAGACTAATACCATTGCAGGAGAGAAAACCTTCAATATAATCCTGACAACAAGTTATCATCCTCCTTATAACATTGACGTTAAAAGCAAGGGTTTTTCGCTAGACGAAATACCAGAAAATATTAAATCCGAGGTCGCTGTTTCAATACCGTTGAATCAGTTAGGGCATTTCTGGTATTGCGATAAGCAAATTGGTGACTTTGTCGAGGCGATAGAAAAGGCGCATCCTTCGTGCCTTTTTGCGATGACAGGTGATCATTATGGACGCAGATTTCTTAATTCCCGTCCATCCATTTACGAACATTCCTCCGTGCCTTTTGTTCTCTATGGTAAGAGATTCATTGCGCCGCAAGGAACAAGTAATCCAACCCCTGGAAGTCATATCGATATAGTCCCGACCATCGTCGAGTTGATTGCACCGGCCGGCTTTCAATACCACAGTTTCGGCAGGTCAATGTTTAACAAAGACGAGAATGGTAACGATTCCAGCCCCATTCGCTTCGGTATCGGTTATCAGACAATCATAGCGGAGAATTTCATCGCCAACCTTAAAATTGAAAAAACACCAGCCCCATTGCCGGATGTTGACTTCGTTATTAATAGCGACCTTTTCCAGAGCCTGGAGTTAAAGCATAACCAGCTTCTCGGACTGGGATGGTGGTTGATATTCAGGGGTCAAGTCCTCGATACAACCGCTGCAATAGATTAGGGCTGGCTAGCGTAATTCCGATCAGCAAGTTTGGCCCTGGAATAGCGGTGCCTGTTCTTCACCTCACGGAGGAATTTGCTGGCGGTGGTGATCTGCTTAATGACCGGCCCGGCACAAACGACAAAAGCCCCCGGGCGGATAACTCCACTCGGGGGCTTAGTGCCAGTCAGGCTATTCGTAGCGCAGGGCGTTGATCGGGTTGGACAGCGAGGCCCGCAACACCTGGTAGCTGATGGTGATCAGCGCAATGGCCAGCGCGCCCAGGCCGGCAAGCAGGAAGGTCTGCGGCGGGATTTCCACCCGGTAGGCGAAATCCTGCAGCCAGCGGTTCAGGACGTAGTACGATAT
>JACZSB010000287.1 GCA_022574435.1 Fidelibacterota bacterium | reverse complement strand
CGTGAGACCGAGAAATGCCAGTCATACAAGGGCTTTTTGTACCCAAAAATACAGTACGAACGCACGAGCAACGGCTTAAAAGGCCAGTTGTTGTCGACGGAAGAGGACGAGTGATTCGCTATATGTTCGCTTCGACGGGAAAGAAGTGAGTCCCTTTAACCTCCATGTTGGGCAAGATTGTTAACGAAATTTCATGGTATCGGATGTGTAGGAGTGCGGGTAAGTTGAAATTGGGTGACTCGCATTGACGGGCAATATTTGATATGTACCCCAACTTTGCTCTTTCTTCATTTCGGCCCAAGGCTTACTATTCTGGTCACCTTTTGCATTGGGTTCACGCTTGGGCGCCCAATTATTGCATGCTATTATCATTTGTGTTAATCAATCTTGAATCAACCGAGGACGATTTACGGAGGGAGTCCAGAAGTGGACCCCAAAAACTGGACAGTGTCTTAGAAGTAATTTCTGCCTGAACCTTAGCAGATAGGGGAAGCAGAACATGAGTAAAAAGAGACGTAACCATTCGGCGGCATTCAAGGCGAGTGTGGCCATAGAGGCCATCAAGGGTGAGCATACCCTGAGCGAGTTAGCGGCCCGGTTTGAACTTCATCCAACGCAGATTCAGCTCTGGAAGAAAAAGTTGTTGGACGGCTCCAAGGATGTTTTTGGCGCCTCGGAGAAGAACCGCAGGCAGACCGAGTCTGAGGTGAAGGACCTCCACGCCAAGATCGGCCAGTTGACGATGGAGCGAGATTTTTTGTCCCAAGCGCTCGGTCGCTGACCATGATCGAGCGCAGGACAATGATCCAGACGAAAACAACATTGCCGGTGACAACCAAGTGCCGCCTGCTCGATATAAACCAGTCTACGGCGTACTACAAGAGGGCCAGCAAAGTCCCTGATCCAGAAGAACTGGCCCTTAAGCGGCTCATGGATGATCTGCACATGACCTATCCGTTTATGGGGACGCGCAGCATCCGCGACCAGTTGCAGAACCGGGGATACAAAATCAACCGGAAACGTATCAAAAGGCTCATGGCCCAGATGGGCATTGCTTCTGTCGCCCCCCAGCCGAATACGAGTAGGCCGGGGAAACAGCACAAGGTCTATCCCTACCTGCTCAGGGGGCTCAGGATACATCGGCCCAATCAGGTCTGGGCCACCGATATCACCTACATCCCCATGGCCAGAGGATTCCTTTATCTGGTGGCTATCATAGACTGGTACAGCCGCAAGGTGCTGAGTTGGCGGTTATCGATCAGCATGGACACGGCCTTCTGCCTGGAGGCCCTGGATGAAGCCGTTGCCACTTACGGTACGCCGGAGATCTTCAATACCGATCAGGGCTCTCAGTTCACCAGTGATGAATTTACCGGCGTACTGAAATCGTCCAACATCAAAATCAGTATGGATGGGAAAGGACGCTGGATGGATAATGTCTTCATCGAGCGGCTCTGGCGATCTCTGAAGTACGAGGAGGTCTATCTCAAAGCCTACGAAACAGTGACCGAGGCCCGGTCAGGCATCGAGGAGTGGATCAGGTTCTACAACCATGACAGAACCCATCAGGCTCTTGACGGACTCACACCGGAGCAAGTATATTACAATCTGCCAGCAAAGGAGCTGGCTGCATAATGAACAACCCGGCAGGATACCATCTAAGAATCACAAATAAGTGCCCAGCTACAGGGGTCCACTTCAAGCTTCCAAGAGAAAGCGGAAATATGCTATATTATGCAATACAGCCATTTGTCAAACTATATGCTCAATAAAGGGTTCTAGCTGTTGAAAAGACCATCACCCGGTACCACAATTGCTTCAAGAATTATCGCTATGGTTACCCTAATGATGGTTACAAACTGCGAAGAGCCTGTCAACTCGGTGCCTGAAATTTCGGACATTCTAATGAGCCCACAAACCGCCGGTATTGGCAGTGCAATTATCTTAACAGCCGTCGCAACAGATCAGGATGGCGACCCATTGACCTACGTTTGGAGCGCCTCAGAGGGGAGCTTTCCCCAAGAAACAGTCGGAATGACAGTCAAATGGGTAGCTCCAAACCAGATTGGTTCCGTTACCATCACACTCTTGGTGAGCGACGGCATAGATTTAGCCACCAGGAGTGCGAACCTTCAGGTGGCCATAATCACCGGCAATATTGAAGGCTATGTTTACGAGACGGCACCTGCTGTATCTGAAAAAGGAACTGCGCAAGTGCCCCCCAACAGTAACATTGAGCTCAAGAAAAAAATGGACCCCGCAATCCGCCTTAACAAGGCGACATCTCTACCTGTGGATAGTGTCATTGTGTCGGTTGGGAACATTGAGACAACTTCAGATGGAAATGGATACTGGATTTTAAATAGTGTTCAGACCGGCAGACGGGTGATCACAGCACAGAGGAGTGGATATGGGGAGTACTGGGACAGCCTTACGGTGGTTGAAGGAACGAGCACCTATGATATTTATATCAAGGCAGATGTGCCTGATCCACCTGTCTCGTCAGTCCTAGGCCACATATACTACAGCGGTACTACCATTCCACTTCCTGGTGCGCTGGTTTCCTTAGGCGAGATTTCCCATACTACCGGAACCAGCGGTTTTTATCGGTTGGATGAGGTACTCACCTGGCAACAGACGATTATCGCCAACAAACCCGGTTTTGACCCTTACAGCCAGACCATAGAGGTCCCATCCGAAGGTTTATCGCACGATGCCTATCTAACTTCTACGGTTTATACATCCAGCATTCATGGCGTCGTAACGAATATCCTTTCCAATAATCTTGTTAACGCAAAAATCGTGATATTAAATCCCAACAGTTCTGAATCTGAACTTTGGACCACCACCGACAGCGATGGTTACTACGCTTTGCCCACGATTCTGCAGGGTACTAGAACCCTGAGTTTCAGCCGGGTTAATTACGATACGTTAATAGCCACGATATTTCTATATGATCAGGAACTTCAATATAATGCGCGATTAACCAGCTCATTCATCGATCCACTGCTTGATTTATCAGTCGCCCCACTGTCAGGGAGGCAAATGCTTCTGGAATGGGAACCTGTGAGCATTCCGACGGCAGGGGGTTATAATATCTATAGCAGCGCCAATCCTGATGGCCCCTACGTTAGAATAAACGCTGCCCTGATTGCTCCTGATAACGGAAACTATCGGGATGCCGGGCTTGAATTTCTGACGACGTACAATTACAAGCTTGCCGTTGTAAACATTGATGCTTTGCAAGGTCCCCTATCTGACCATGCCTCGGCCACCACCTTTGGCATGTGGTCAAGTAATCCTGATCTTGCACCTAGAATGGGTGATACTGGCGGTCTTTCATCTCCCACCCTGGGCGACCTGGACGGCGATGGGGATTTCGACCTGCTGATCGCGGAGATAAATGGCGCTGTGATTGGCATTGAAAATGTCGGTTCGGCGTCAAGCCCATCCTGGCTGGGAAACGCCAGTCTGGTGTCCGGGATCGGCGATGTTGGCATTCGTGCCTCTCCCACCCTGGCCGATCTGGACGGCGACGGGGATCTCGATCTGCTGATCGGTTTGGATGGTGGCACGGTGATTGGCTATGAAAATGTCGGCACAGCGTCAAGCCCATCCTGGCTGGGCAACGCCAGTCTGGTTTCCGGGATCGGCAATGTTGGCGCTCGTGCCTCTCCCACCCTGGCCGATCTGGACGGCGACGGGGATCTCGATCTGCTGATCGGTTTGGATGGTGGCACGGTGATTGGCTATGAAAATGTCGGCACAGCGTCAAGTCCATCCTGGCTGGGAAACGCCAGTCTGGTGTCCGGGGTTGGCCGTGTCCACTCCTGGAACTCTCCCGCTCTGGCCGACCTGGACGGCGACGGGGACTTCGATCTGATGATCGGGGAATTGCGTGGGATTGTGATTGGGTACGAAAATGTCGGTTCGGCGTACAATCATTCCTGGCTGGGAAACGCCAATCTGGTATACGGGATCGGCGATGTTGGTTCCGTTTCACGTCCCGCCCTGGCCGACCTGGACGGCGATGG
>JACZSB010000033.1 GCA_022574435.1 Fidelibacterota bacterium | reverse complement strand
GGATTCCATGGCCAGGGGAGACGGGCATGGCGTGGAGTACTGGTCAGCAATCAGTCCGCCAGTTGGCTGATCAGCGAAGACCCGCACCCACCCCTCCCGCTGAAGGCGGGGTTCCCCTCCCTCAGCGAGGGAGGGGCCTCACGGAGTGAGCGGGGTGGGTGGAGTAACGGGCTAAGCACTCTCCCGCAAATCCGGCTCGCCGTAAGGTACCCTGGGCGTAGCCCCACGATTGGCCATTATTGGAAGAGAAGTTTAATTTTTCGGGGGAACTCCTGATAAGCAGCAGCCGTGACTCTTACCGCCACCGGTGTATACGCAAATTGTAGGTAAAATTCACCGGCGCCCAGGTTACCGTTACTGGGAGCCCCCGGATTTACCCCCTTGTTTTGGTGGAAAGGACCACGACATGCTAAAGTGCTTCAGGGGTGCGCCGGACAGATAGCTCACGTCGAAAACACCCGGCGGAGCATTCTGAATGCGGCGGCCGGTGAGGTTGAAGATCCCCATTTGCAGTTCAAAGCCTTTGACCTTGACGCCGAATGCTCCCGTGACCCAATAGGTTGACGACTTGGTCGATTTGCGATCCAGCGGAGCCGTGTCGGCAAAGCGGGGGTCAAACCAGCGGGTGAAATCGTTCCCAATGGACATGACACCCACGTATAGAAACGGCCGGGCGCGCCTATTGGGCAAAGGTAAGGTAAAATACAGGTCGGCACTGGCGTTGAACCTGGCGGGCGGCAGGGGATCGGCGCTGGTCAGGGCGGTCAGTGCGCCCCGTAGCCTGAGGGCATCTTTCCAGGGAAACCAGTCAAAGTCCAGGCCACCGGTGACCGCCTGCCGGGCATCCGACTCCACAGTAGTCAAGTGGGCCACTGTAACGCCCATGGTGCCCCAATCACCGCCGATCCGATAGGCCGTCGCCCAACGGTGTAATGTGGTAGGCCCCGGCAGCCAACTGGTGTTTTGCAGCGTAGCCCGCCGGCCGTAATGGGGCAATTCCAGAAATGGGGCGCTATGGCGGCTGAGCGAGAGGGCGCCGCCCAGCACGGAAAGCGCTACCCACCCCTCAGGCCACACTTGGCCTTCGATGACAGCCAACCCGCCGTACCAACCCAACCGCCGGCCGCCCCCCATCAGGCCTATGCCAACCGTTTGTCCAGTCACTCGGTGGAAACCAAGTATATCATCATCGATACGCCGTTGTTTGAGCCGGGCCTCGACCCGCAAGCGCACCTGTCCCCGCAGGCGATAGTCCAGCCGGCCGCTAAACCAGCTGGTGGCGCTGCGGCGGCGAAGGTGGTCCGTCGTGTCAGCGTAAGTGCGGGTGGCCAGGTCGCTGGTGGCTGTGGACCAGTCGAGGCGGCCTTGCATTCGGTCGCCCCGATGCTCCAGCTTGAAGCCCTGGGCCCAGGTGGCGCTACGGCGCGTGTCGCTGGTCCTACTGGTATCACTATCGATGTACGGCAGGCCCACCCGCTCTTTTTGGAACAGTAATGTGTAGCCCCAACTGGTATTCGCGGTGGCCTGGTTGCGATAGTCGATGACATAATCCTGGAGCACGTTATCCTCGGTACTCCGGCCCCGTCCCGGCCCGGAAAGACCGTATTGCCCGCCGTGACTTAGCCCGCGGCCGGCCAACACCAGGCTGCGGGTCTCATCCATACGGGCCGAGGCCCCCACTTGTAGGTCCTGGTAACGGTAATCACCCTGATCCCAGTGGAAATAGGTCTGGCTGGCCCGGGCGTTGTCCAGCATTGGTATCACCGCGAAAGTGATCAAATCTTGGCCCCAGCCTGAGCCGGGAGCGTTCCCATCTAGGGCAATCGTCGTCGGTGAGACCAGGGCCATGGCGGCAGGTATCACGGCTGAGAGGACCGGCTGGCCCAGCCCCCCATCCAGGCGGGCGGCGCCGATCAGCAGGTCGGCAGGTACGAACGGGTTGGTGATGGTGGCCGCCAGGTCCGAGTGGCCCCATTCATCCCAGTGCAGGTATAGCAGCCCCGTCTTGGGTGCGTCCCGCATTGTGGGGGCCAGCGATTTGACCCAGAAAAGATCCGGTCCCCGCACCGTATCCGCCACTGATTCTTCCCCGGCCGGCGGTGGGGAAGGATCCGCTTCCGGCACCTGGCCGATCAACAGTGTACTGGAGAGCGCCACCAGCACCGGGGGCAGCATCTGCCGGATACCGCCCCTCATGGCCCTTGCTCCTCGGGTGAGGCGGCCGGGACCTGGTCGGCGGACGATATTGCAGTGCGGCGCGCCACCTGGATCATGCGCGGCACCACCCAGAAAAAGATCAACAGGTTGGAAACTTGATGAATAATGGTGAAGGCCAGGCCGGCGATCAGCACGACCCCGATCTCATGCAGCGATGCGCCGGCGAACAGGGGAAAACTGATGGTGGTCAGGCCGTCGTAGACTACCGTCAAGGCCAAGCCGGTGATCGCCAGGCCTAGCCGCAGCGGCCAGCCGTTCCGGACGCCGGTGGTTAGGCGCTGAAACCAGCCTCCGGACAGTCCCGTCAGGCCCTGGCTGATTATCTGGGCCGCCAACAGTACCGGGAAGGCCAGCCCGGACCCCAGCGGGTTGGTGGCGGAGAAGAGGAACATTCCCGAACTGCCCACCACTGCCCCCCGGAGTGGTCCCAGGACGGCGCCGGCGGTAAATGCCAGGGCGGTGATAAACTCCACATTGGGCACCATCGCCAGCGCCCAGCCGGAACCCACCATCAGGGCCACGAACATAGCCACCCTGGTCATGGTGGTGGTTTTCACCGGCCGGTCTGTTTAAAGAGCAGGGAGCGGAAGTAGTTGCGGGCCGACGTGAATGAGCCTTCGGAGGTGTCGTTGTCGATGGCCCGGTACATCAGGTCGAGCTTCCCATCCAGATCGTCGATCATATGCACCAGCAGGGCCTCGGGGAAGCGCGGGTGCCGGGGCGTTTCCTTGGACGAATAGCCGGGGTGGGCCAGGATAATGTGCTCCAATTGCAGGGCCAGATCGGCGGGGAAATCGTCATCGTCCCCTATCCCGGACCGTACGATATCGCGTCCCAGCACCACATAACCCACCAGCTGGCCTTCCTCGGTATATTCCGCCTCTAAAGTTCGGGTTACCGCCCGCACCCGGCCGATATCGTGGAGCAGCGTACCGCACACCAGGAGGTCCTTATCCACCCGGGGATAGTAGTCCCCCAGAAAGGCGGCTACCTCACCAGTGGACACCAGATGCAGCAAAAATCCGCCGCGCTCGGGGTGATGATAGTTTAGCGATCCGGGCAGCTCCATGATCGCCGCTTTGTGGGTCCGGAAAATAGTGCGTAGCAACCCCTTGAGATGCTTGTTACGGACCCCGGTTATGAGGCGGCGCAGCGACTCCCAAAGCTTCCGGGGGTCCTCGGTGATGGTTGGGACCAGCAGTTCCTCCCGGAAACCGTAGCGGCCGTAGCGCTCTTTGGTGGCTTTGGCGATGTGGGTGCAGTTGAGCTGCAACGAACCGCGGAAGTTTTCCACCACACCCTTGGCGGCGATGGGGTCGCCGGCCTCGAACAGCCCGCTGAAATGGTCTACATTGTCCCACACCCGGGCCGGGATGCGGCCGGTGGCGTCCTGCAACAGCAGATCCAGGTAATAATCTCCCAGCTTGGTCGTGTGCCGGTTCTTTTCCAAGCAGAGGAAAAAACCCTGGACCGTGGTGTTTTCCTGGTAGTCCTTGATCGCGGTAATCTTCAAACCGCAGTAAAATTGGAGCCTCCGGGACCATGGATACAAGCTTGTTGGCGCCCGGGCAGTTGACCGCAGCTGCAGTGGTTGATGCCTGGGGCGCGGGAATCGCCCGGTTTCCGCCTGAGTTTTCGGGCGACTCCCACCTTAAATTCCGGCCCCGGTGGGCTGGATTTAAGTCTTTGAACATCACCCGCTGGCCGAATAAGTTAAATGCTTATGCCATGATTAACGGCCCACACAGGAAAGTTTGGCATGCCTGAACCCCACCCGCGAAGTGGCATGGTGGTCAATAGCGCCGTAGCCAATGTGTATGGTGAACCGGCGTTCAGCGCCGAGCTGGTGACTCAGGCCGTGCTGGGGGAGAGGCCCCAGGTGATCGACCAGCGAGGTAAGTGGTACCGGGTGCGCCAGTGGGACGGGTACGAAGGTTGGCTGTATTATTTTTATATGATAAAAAACCCGGAATTTCTAGTCGAGGTAGAGAGTGTGACCGTGACTGCGGCAGTGGCCCCTATCCGGATGCAGCCGGCTGACGACGAGCCGGTCATCAGAGAGGCGGTTTTCAGCTGCCGCCTGCCGGTGCTGGATAGCCGGGATCCGTGGGTTCAAGTAGCCCTGCCCGATGGTCTCACAGGTTGGTTGCAGCCCACCTCGGAACAGCTCTCCGGTACCAGGCGGGAACGGATTGTACAGGTGGCTCGGCAATTTCTGGGGGCGCCATATTTTTGGGGCGGCAAAACCCCTAAGGGATTCGATTGTTCGGGACTGGTGCAGACCTGCTTTAAAGCGCTGGGGGTAGACCTGCCGCGAAATTCGGGCGGGCAACACCGCTTTCAGGATCTGCCTGCGGTGGAATTGGGAGCGGCCCAGCCAGGGGACCTGCTTTTCTTCAGCGAGTCGGACGGCGAAGTCTCCCACGTGGGGATTGCCACCGGCGGCGGAGGCATCATCCATTCCTCCGGCTGGGTGAAGGAAGAGAGCCTGGATCCGGACAGCCCGGCCTATAACCACCTACTGAGGAGCATATTCCTTCAGGGACGGGATACCTCGGAGCTGCTCCATGAGTAACGGCAGCAACGGACGGCCCAATGGTATCCTGAACCGGTATGTGCTGGTGCTGAACCAGAGCTACGAGCCGGTGATGGTGACCAACGCCAAACGGGCGGTTATCCTGCTGATCCTGGAGAAGGCCGAGGAGGTAGTTAATTATAAGGAGATAATTCACTCCACGTCGATGCAGATGCCGTTGCCCAGCGTGGTGCGGCTGTCGCGCTACGTGCCCGTGAGGAACAAGGAGGTGGTGCTGACCCGCAAAAACCTGCTGAAGCGCGACAATCACTGCTGCCAGTATTGCGGCCGTACGTCGGTGGCCCTGACCATCGATCATGTCATTCCCAAGCAGAATGGCGGCCGCAACAGCTGGGATAATCTGGTAGCCGCCTGCCACTCGTGCAATGTGCGCAAGGGTAACCGCACCCCCGCTGAGGCCAGCATGGACCTGCTGATTCCGCCCTTCAAACCTTCCAGGATTACCTACTTCCAAAAATTCGTTCGCAAGCACCAGGAAGCCTGGAAGCCCTACTTATATATGGAACCCGGTGTATGAAGAAGAGACTGCTCTCCGGCATGCGACCCACCGGCCAATTACACCTGGGTCACTACGTAGGAGCGCTGGAGAATTGGGTGGAGTTGCAGCAAACCTACCAGAATTTCCACCTGATCGCCGATTATCACGTACTCACCACCGATCTGGACACCTCCCAGGTGGAGGCCAACACGCTGGAGATGTTGAAGGACTGGCTGGCGGCGGGCATCGACCCTGAAATAAGTCCCATCTTCCGCCAGAGCCAGATCAAGGAACACGCGGAGTTATTCCTCATACTGGCCATGCTGATCACCACCGCCCGGCTGGAACGCAATCCTACGCTGAAGGAGCAGGTGCGGGACTTGAAAATCGAGAAACTGGTATACGGCCACCTGGGCTACCCGGTGCTGCAGGCCGCCGACATCCTGCTTTATAAGGGCGAATTGGTGCCGGTGGGAGAGGACCAGGCGCCCCACGTGGAAATCTCCCGGGAACTGGCTCGCAAGTTTAACAGCACCTACGGTAAGGTATTCCCCGAGCCGGCGCCCAAGCTGACCCCCTTTGCCCGCCTGCCGGGGCTGGATGGCCAAGCCAAGATGAGCAAGTCGCTGGGTAATGCTGTGCTGCTCAGCGATGAGCCCGATGTCATCCAGAGCCGGTTGCGCAAGGCCTTCACCGATCCCCTGAAGCTGCGCAAAAACGATCCCGGGCGACCCGATATCTGCCTGATTTTTACCTACCATAAAAAATTTAATCCGAGTGAAACCACGGAAATAAGGGCCGGCTGTGAAAGCGGGGCCCTGGGGTGTGTGGAGTGCAAACAGCGCTGTGGAACAGCCATTGCGGAACAGTTGGCCCCCCTGCGGGAACGGCGGCGGCAGTACGACCAGCAGCCCGATCGGCTGTGGGAGATCCTCCACGCAGGGGAAGAGCGGGCGCGGCTGGAAGCGCGGGAGACCATGGGGCAGGTGCGAGAAGCCATGGGGCTGGGTTGATGGCCTACCGCATACACCTGGAGAACTTCGAGGGACCGCTGGACCTGCTGCTCTACTTCATCCAGCGCGATCAGATCGATATTTACGACATCCCCATCGCCCACATCACATCCGAGTACCTCAGCTACCTGGATCTGATGGAGTCTCTAAGCTTGACGGTGGCCGGAGAGTTCATCCTGTTGGCGGCCACTCTGATGCATATCAAGGCCCGTATGCTGCTGCCCCGGCCGGAACCCACCGAGGACGAGCCCATCGATGATCCCCGCCGGGAATTGGTGCAGCTGCTGGTGGAATACCAGCATATCAAGGCGGCCGCTGAACGGCTGCGCCAATTGGGAGAGCAACGCCGGACCCAGTACCCCCGGGGGATCGTAATCACCCAGGAGGGAAACGGCGTGGATCCGGGCGAATATCTACAGGATGTTTCGCTATACCAGTTGATGGCCGTATTTAAGGAAGTCATGGACCGCCGGCCGCGTAACGAACCGCTGCAAATCCGGCCAGAGCCCGTAAGACTGGAAGAGAGCATCAGGGCCATCCAGCGGGCTTTCGGTTCCGGCGGCCGGATCACCTTCCGGGAGGTGCTGCGCAAGGTGCACCACATCCCCGAACTAGTCGTCACTTTCCTGGCGGTGCTGGAGCTTATGCGCCAGGGGGTCATCACGGTGGAACAGGGAGCACCCTTTGCCGAAATTTATCTGCATAAGGTGGCGGCCAATTGATGGAGAGCGTCCCGGGCGAGGAGACACTCCAGGTCGTCGAAGCCCTACTGATGGCCACCCCTGAGCCGCTCACCAGGGCGCGCTTCAACCAGTGCCTGGAGCGTCCCGACGTGAGCTTGGACGCGGTTATCGAGACCCTCCGCCTACGCTTCGAGGAGCAGAAGCGCCCGGTGCAGATTGTCTTCGTGGACGGGGGCTATCAACTGGTCACCAAGGCTGAATACCAGCCCTACCTGCAGCGCCTTTTTCAAAAGCCGGGCCGGCTCAGCCTCACCCGGGCGGCACTGGAGACTATCGCAGTGGTGGCCTACCGGCAGCCGGTTACTAAATTGGAGATCGACCAGATTCGAGGGGTGAATAGTGATTCGACAATAAGGACCCTGCTGGAGCGGCAGCTGATCAATATTGCCGGCCGCGAGGAGGCCATGGGGCGGCCGCTGCTGTACGGCACCACCGGACAATTCTTGCAGGCTTTCGGGCTGGGAAATTTGAGTGACATGCCCAAGCTGCGGGAGATTCGTGAAATCATAGGCGAGGAGGAAGGCCCCACCCCGGTGGTCCATGAGACTGAATAAATACCTGGCCCGGGCGGGAGTGGCTTCCCGGCGTAAGTCCGACACCTTGATCGCCGCGGGGTTGGTGCGGGTTAACGGGGTAGCTATAACCGAGCTGGGCGTAAATGTTGGCCCTGACGATGTGGTGGAGGCTAATGGCCAGCTGCTGCCGGCGCTGGAGGAAACGGTGGTGTACCTGCTCCATAAACCGGCTGGTGTGATCAGCACCACCTCCGATCCCAGGGGTCGCTCGACAGTGATGGACCTGCTGCGGGACCGGCGGCGGCTATTCCCCGTGGGCCGCCTGGATCGGGACACCACCGGCGCCCTGCTCATCACCAATGACGGGGAGCTCACCAACCGCCTGATCCACCCGCGCTATGGCATCCGCAAAGAGTATCTGGCAGAGGTCCGGGGACGATTGACTTCAGCGGCCCTGTCGGCGTTGGAATCCGGGCTGACCCTGACGGATGGCCTGCGGGTCAAGGCCCGGGTAAAGCTGTTGGCCCACCGCAGCCGTCGTTACAGCTACCGGCTGACCCTCACTGAAGGGCAGAATCGGGAGGTAAAACGTATTTTTGCCCACTTCCAGTTACCGTTGCTACGCCTCCATCGGACCGGGTTTGCCGGTATATCAGCCGATGGTTTGGCGCCTGGTAAATACCGCCGTCTACGCCAGGGCGAAATCAAGAGCTTGTATGCCCTCACTGCCGCTAGTGAAGCAGGCCGGCAAAAACAGATGGTTATTCCGTCGTGACAGAGTTAAACTTGCTTGCTTTTGAGCGAGGCGCCTGGCGTGCCAACCATAGTAGCAATTGACGGTCCGGGTGCGGCAGGGAAAAGCACCACTGCCCGGGAGGTGGCTCGCAGGCTCGGCTTCAGGCACTTGGATACCGGCGCCATGTACCGGGCGGCCACCTTGGCTTGCCTGGAACAGGGCTTGCCGGAGCAGGAATCACCTCAGCTGGCGGAGTTTCTGAAGTCGCTGCGGTTAGAGTTCCAGCCGTTGTCAAGCGGAGAGCAAAAATTACTGCTTGATGGCCGAGATGTGACGGCCGCTATCCGAGCGCCCCTGGTTTCACAGCGGGTGAGCGCTTATAGCGCCCTGCCGATGGTGCGAGAACGGCTGCTGGCCATCCAGCGGCGCATCGGTGAGCAATATGATGTGGTCTGCGAAGGCCGGGACATCGGCACACGGGTGTTCCCCGAGGCGCGGTTCAAGTTTTTCCTCATAGCGGACCTGGAGGTCCGGGCTCAGCGGCGATATGAGGAACTGCGGTCCCAGGGATTCGACCAGCCGTTGGACAAGGTCCGCGAGGAGATTCGAATCCGGGACCATGAAGATAGTACCCGGAAGCATTCGCCGCTGAGGAAAGCGAAAGACGCTGTACCGGTGGATACGTCCCACATGACGATCCCGGCACAGGTGGAATTTGTAATTAACCATATTAACACCAGCCTGTAGAACGATTGGCTGGCAGGAGAAACCAGCTCGGTATGAGTGAGAATGAAATCAATAACCCTGAAACTGTAGAAACCACGGAACGATCAGAGGAAAGCGGTTCGGCTGCGACATCCGGGGATGATCCGACTGCCGCCGAGGCGCAGGCAGAGGAAAGCGGGCCGGCCGCGACATCCGGGGAAGATGCGACTGCCACCGAGGCGCAGACAGAGGAAACCGCCTCCGATATAGAAGCGGCCGACACCCCGCCGGAAACGCCGGTCGACACCGAACAGGCGGGCGCAGAAGATGAGGATGGCCGGACAACGCCCGAAGAGGAACCGGAGGAGAAGGCGCCAGTGGATTACCTATCCTCGGATTTGCTCGCATCCATCACCCAGATGACACCGGAGCAGCTGCATTCGTTGGAGGCGGCGGAGGTAGCCCAGAAGGATAGATCTTTGGAAGAACTGGTGTCAGCCTCCGTAGGCGATATACGTGAGGATAAGGTTATCAGCGGACGGGTGATTGGGATGAACGAGCGGGAAATCCTGGTGGACATCGGTTTCAAATCGGAGGGAATCGTACCGCGGGACGAATTTGGTGACCAGGAAATACCTCAGATCGGGGATGAAATCATGGTCTACCTGGTGCGGCTGGAGGACTTCAACGGACAGACCGTGCTCTCCAAGGAAAAGGCTGACTTTATGCGCCAGTGGGCGGATATTACCCAGAAATCCATTGATGGAGAGACGGTAATTGGCCGGATTTCCCGACGGATAAAGGGGGGCATGATCGTGGACCTGAGTGGGATACCGGCCTTTTTGCCAGGCTCCCAAATCGATATCCGGCCGGTGCAGGATTTTGACGAGTTTATCGGTCGCGAATTTGAATTCAAGATCGTCAAGTTGAACGAAGCCCGCAAAAACATTGTGTTGTCGCGCAAGGAGCTGTTGGAAGCGGATATGATGGAAAAACGCCAGAGCCTGATCTCCCAGCTGGAAGTGGGTCAGATCCTGGAAGGGCGGGTCAAGAATATCACAGATTTTGGTGTGTTCGTCGACCTGGGCGGCCTGGATGGCCTGCTACATATCACCGACTTGAGCTGGGGCCGGGTGAGCCATCCTTCCGAAGTGGTGAACCTTGACGAGAGCATCACCATCAAGGTAATCGATTTTGATCCTGAGAAGCAGCGGGTTTCCTTAGGGCTGAAACAGCTCACCCCCCATCCCTGGGAGTCAGTGGAGGCTAAATACCCCGCCGACTCGATGATTACGGGCAAGGTTGTAAGCATGACCAATTATGGGGCCTTCGTGGAGCTGGAGAAAGGTGTGGAAGGGCTGGTGCATGTCAGCGAGATGTCCTGGACCCGGCACATCCGCCATCCCTCGGAGATGTTCACCCTGGGAGAGACCATCGAAACCAAAATCCTGAACGTGGACGTCGCAGAGCGGAAGATCTCTCTGGGTGTCAAACAGTTGCAACCCGATCCCTGGGACCAGATCGAGGAGAAGTACCAGGTAGGTACCATTCAGAAGGGGCAGGTGCGCAACCTGACGCAATTCGGCGCCTTTGTGGAGCTGGAGGAGGGCATCGATGGCCTGATCCACATCACCGACCTGTCATGGACCGTCAATGTGCGCCACCCCAAGGAGATCCTCAGCAAGGGGGATGATGTGGAGGTGCGCATTCTGGACGTATCCCGCGAGAACCGCCGCATCGCCCTGGGACTCAAACAGGTAAGCGATGATCCCTGGGATCAGATCGAAACTTTTTTCACCACCGGCAAGCAGACCACCGGCGAGGTATTCCGCATACTGGATAAAGGCGTGATCCTCAAAATGGAGCTGGATGTGGAGGGAATCATCCCGTTGCGGGAAATCCCCAAGCATGAACGCCGGTCAGCCACCGCGCACTTAAAGCCGGGAGATGTGCTGAAGGTCACAGTCCAGGAGCTGAGCGTCGATGACAAGAAAGTAGTACTGATGACGGATGTACTGTCCGCCGGAGAGAGTGCCATAGTGGAACCTGCGCCGGCCGCTGCCAAGGAGACTGCTGACCAGCAGGAGTCGGTGTCCCCCGAAGAGAAAACCGGCCCGGAAGAATCCGCTGCCAAGCAGACTGGGGATTCAGATGCTGAGGCTGAAGCTCAGGCTGCGGCAGCACCGGCAGCGGAGACCGACGCTGCTGCCACGGAAGTTGAGTCGCCGGCAGTGGAAGCGGCGATAGATACGGAGGAGGCGCCTAAGAAGACCAGGAAGAGTACCAAGAAAACGGCAGCAGCGAAGACCGGAGAGGCAGCATCGGTGGGTGATGCTGGGGTGGTAAAGACTAAGGCGCCCAAGAAGACGGCTCGCAAAACCTCAAAAACAGCCGGGGAAGCCAAAACCACTGCCGGCAAACCCAAAGGTGAAGCGGCAAAAAAGCCGGCTAAGAAAGCCGCCAAGAAAGTGGCCAAGAAAACTTCAAAAATAAAATCCAAGGCCGATGCGGGCAAAAAGCCCGCTACCAAGACTGTCAAGAAAGCAGCATCGAAAGGAACCGATGATAGTTCAACCACCGGCCAGAACCGGCCGGCCAAGGTGGCTGCGGCCAAAGGCAAATCCGACTAGCGATCACGGAAATCGGCCCACCCTGGTAATCCGGCTGGCAACAGGCACAATTCAGCCGCCGGGCCGCTCCCCCATAAAGGAGATTTGATCCCATGGCGCGAGCCTTCCCAGAACGCCAGCCGTTCCTGGTTGACCTGCCGTTTAAGCTGGGTGCGGTGGGGCTGGCGGTCATCCTCTGGTTTATTTCCATCAGCAACAGCTACTTCGAGGCTGAAGCGGAGCTGCCCATAGAGATTCGCAATATCCGCGAGGGTAAAGCACTCGGGGAGGAGACACCCCGCACGGCAATCCTGCGCTTCAGGGGTACGGCCCGGGCCCTCATCAAACTATATGTCCTGCTGCCGTTCACCTCTCCCAAGCTGGTCCTGGACCTCGAGCGGGTTCAGCGACGGCACGTATTCTACCTGGACGAATACCTGGGGGACAATCCCCAGCGAATTTCCATACCCATCTTAGGTATCAAGGAAAACCTCACTTTCGTGGAAGTTGTGCGCCCCGATAGCGTGTTAATTATACTGGGCGATTACGTGGAAAAGCGAGTACCGGTCAGGTCCCAGGTTACAATCCAGCCGGCTTCCGGGTTCACCCAGGTAGGGGCATTGGTAATTACCCCGAGTAAGGTACTGGTCAAGGGAGTGGACGAGGAGGTGAGCCGTGTCCAGGCGATCCGTACCATGCGCGACTCTTATCGGGATGTCACTGCACCGCTGGAGATTTTGGTGGGGCTGTTGCATCCCAATCCCGGTAAAGTGTTGGATGTGGAGCCGGTGAACGTGTATATCAAGGTGGACGTGCAGATGATCAGTGAACGCCGGCTGGAAGATGTGCCGGTAAAGGTCATCAATGTCCCCAGAAACCTGTCGGTATACGTTTCGCCATCGACGGTAGCACTGACCCTGGTGGGTGGTGTGGATCACCTGGCCGCCCTGGACAGCAGCGCCGTGGAAGTATTCATAGATTATCTGGCGCAATGGTCGCCCACCAACCTTTTCATCGAACCCCAGGTAAGGCTTGATTCCAACCTGATCGAATTTCGGGACTTAGTCCCCAGGCAGCTGGAGATCATCAGCACCCGCCAGTCGCCGTGATTGTCCTGGGCCTGGAAAGCAGTTGCGACGATACCGCCGCCGCAATCGTGATTGACGGCCGGTTGTGCTCCAACGAAGTTATCACCCAGATGGAACACAGCCGGTACGGCGGCGTGGTGCCGGAACTGGCTTCGCGCTTGCATGAACAGAAAATTCTGCCTGCGGTCCGGCGATCTTTGGAGCTAGCCAACGTCTCCCTGGACCAACTCTCAGGCCTGGCGGTCACGGTGGGCCCCGGCTTGGCGGGGGCCCTGATGGTGGGACTTAACTTCGCCAAAGGGCTGGCCCAGGCCCGGGGGATTCCTCTGGTCTGTATAAATCATATGGAGGGCCACTTGTGGTCGAATTTCCTGGAGCGCCCTTTGCAGGATGATGACTGCCCGTTTATTTGCCTGCTGGTGAGCGGAGGCCACACCCAGCTATGGCGGGTCGACCGGATGGGCAGCTACCGGCTCCTGGGCAGTTCCCTCGATGACGCGGCCGGTGAAGCTTTCGACAAAGGGGCCCGGCTGCTGGAGCTGGGTTATCCCGGCGGACCTGCTATCGATAAGGCGGCTCAGTCCGGTGATCCTACTTTTGTAGAATTCCCTCGGCCGTTGGCGGGGAGCGCCGGCTGCGATTTCTCCTTCAGTGGCCTGAAAACCGCCCTCTACTACCAACTGCGGCGGATGGACCCCGCTACCATTGCCAGCCGGCGGCAGGACCTGGCAGCCTCCTACCAGCAGGCGGTGGTTGATTGCCTGATGGATCGCCTCCGGAAGGCGGTGGAATTAACCGGCATGACGCGGGTCTGCGTGGCCGGAGGGGTGGCGGCCAACAGTCTGCTGCGGGAACGGCTGGACACATGGGCCGCCGCTGACCATCTGGTTGTTTCTTACCCACCCCAACAGTTCTGCACCGATAATGCCGCCATGATCGCCATGGCCGGTCATTTCCGGCTGATGCAGGGAGAGCGCTCGCCACTGTCAGCGGAAATCAAACCCAATCTACGGATGGATCAACTTGCCACAAATTGAAATCCAGTCGGTCCTGCCCTGGGGCTGGGCTGGGCTGGCATTACTGTTACTGGCAGGCTATCTGGCATATTATTATCTCTGGTGCCAGCCGCTGCCGAAAGTCTACCGCCTGCTGATTACAACCTTCCGGGGGCTATTCCTGCTGGTTCTGTTTCTGCTGCTGTTGGACCTTAAGGTAAACTGGTCCCGTCCTACCTTGGTGCCACCTCGCATTGGGATTTTTCTGGATAACTCCCTCAGTATGTCGAACCACCCCGCCGCCTCGGCCACCACCATCTATTCGCAGGTGATCACTGTGGTGAACTGGGCCAAGGAACACAATTATAAACCGGTGCTGATGACATTCGGAGAAAAGTTGACCCGCCTTAATGGAGACCGTTTCGAATATATCCCGGAGGAACAGCTCACCGATTTTGACCTCTTGGAGGAGGTTTGGCAGACCGGAAATCTGCAGGCCGGATTCTTGTTTTCAGATGGGGTTACTACCTCCGGCCGGGACCTTAGCGCTATCGAGGGACCGGAGGGCGTACCGATTTTCACGGTGGGGGTAGGTGACACGACCAGCGGACCAGACCTGAGCATCACCGATCTGCGTGCCCCGTTGTCTCTGTTGGCCCAAGAGCAGGGTACGATTCAGGTGACCGTCCGAGGCCTAAACGCCGCTGGAGAGCGGGGCCGCCTGTACGTTTTCAACGAAGATGAACTGATCTATAACGCTCCGGTGAAGTTTGACCGGCCCGATGATGTTCAGGTGTTGGAGGCGTCAGTGGTGGGCAGGCTGGATGCGCCTAATTTCCGGGTGGAGCTTAGCGTGCTGGCGCAAGAAGCCAATATCGATAACAATCGCAGGGAATTTCAGATCGACGTCCTGCCTGGCCGGCGCACAGTTACCTTGTTGACCGGGGGCCTGTCCCCTAACACCGGCCTGCTGAGCCGCTGGGCCCGGGAAATTCGCAACACGCACATGGAGCAGCTCTATTTTCTGAAGGGCGCCTGGCATGGCCCGGAGGAGTGGTTCTGGCAAACGCCGCAAGACCTGGTAATACTGGATAATTATCCCACCGGGTTCTTACTTGAAGGACACCTGGACCGCCTGTTAGAGAAATTGCGACGGGACCGCTCGGCGGTGATAGTGATTGCCGGGCCGGATAATACCAACCTGGGGCTTGTCCGTCTATGCCGGGCACGGGGCATCGGCCTGCGGGATGAGCGCAACGGAGTTGTCTTACCTCAAATGCGGCTCAGTCCGGGGGACGCCGGCCCAGGATCGACCAAAGATCTGCGAGATTTTCCCCCCAGTGCCGTACCATATACTTTGAATTCTCCCCGGCTTCGCCGGGAAGCAGTGCTGCTTAAAGGAGTATCAAATAGACCGGTAATTGGTTTCGCACAGCGATCTGGTCACAAAACGGGAGTGATGCTGCTGCCGGAACTGGCGGCCATCAACTTGAAACTGGAACCCACCGACTGGCGCTCTTTCCTGTCCAAGGCGTTCGAAACCATGGTAGAATGGTCGTTGGAACCGGCAGGTTTTTCACCCTATGTGATCCAAACGGACCGGCGGCAATATCATTTGGGCGAGAAGGTTCAGTTACGGGGCTTGATCAGGGACCGGGCCGGTACGCATATGCTGCAACCGGTGCTGACGATAGAAATTCTGGGACCGGAAAACTCCGCCATAGTGACTATGAACTACAATTTTGAGACTGTAGAATACGAGGCGGAATTTTGGCCCGGGGAGCCGGGAGCCCATAGGATCCGGGTTTATGACGGAGCTTCGGGAGGCGGATTACCCACAAGTCCCGATTTCACGGTGCAAGCCGGACGGGTGGAGCTGGAATCATTGACCCAGAACCGATATGGTCTGCAACGACTGGCGGAGAGCACCGGAGGCAGTTATGTGGAACTGGGCTCAGTCGAGACTCTGCTTGCCCGGCAGGCGTATACCGCTCGGACTGTGACCCGAGAATATCAATTCAACCTGTGGCGAATTAGGGGTCTGTGGATCGGCTTGGTCCTTTTGCTGGGTCTGGAATGGGGTCTGCGGCGCTACGTGGGGCTGATTTAGGTGGTTAT
>JACZSB010000286.1 GCA_022574435.1 Fidelibacterota bacterium | reverse complement strand
AGAGGTCGGTGGCGCCGGGTTAAGTGGTGTTTATGCCCAGATTATCCTACCCGGTGAACCGTTGGGAACGTTCTTTGGGCATAAGTTCGAAGGATATGATGATGCCGGGAACGAAATATTATCATCCGAAGGCGGACCTCTGGAAGATGGCAGGCAAATTTTAGGCAACGCCCAACCGAGCTTCACCTTCGGTATTTCGAATACTATAAATCGCAAGAACATAGACTTCCGGTTCTTCATTCAGGGTGTGCAGGGAATTGATATTTTGAATAATACCCGTTTGGAATACCAGCGGCCTGCTAACCTCATTACTAACATCAATATGTTTGGAGATGTGGTGGATGATGTGGCCGACGGATTGGGTCAAAATGCGGGGGTTACCTACACGGATCGATTCATAGAAGACGGATCGTTCATCCGGTTGCAGAATATCACCCTCGGGTACACCTTTAATACGGATCGTGTCAATAAACTGCGAGTGTACCTGAGTGCTGATAACCTGTTGCTGCTGACCAAATACAAGGGTTATGATCCGGAAGTAAACACCTTTATCGGCCAGGCTATTGGGATTGACTACACCAACTATCCCAAAGCCCGGACAATCACCGTCGGCTTAAATATTGGATTATAATCAAGGAATCCTTCAAAAGCGCCAAAAGGGAGAATGCTATGAGAAATAACCATGTGGATCGTAAACTACGCTATCTGACGCCGTTCCTCTGTGTCCCGCTGCTATTCTGGGGCTGCACGGACCTGGAGGAAACGCCCTTCAGCGTTGTACAACCCGATGAGTTCTATCTGACGGAGGCGCAACTGCTCGCAGCAGTGATCCCGGTCTATGCGAATCTCAGGACCTATTCCTGGGGTGAAACTGCCCACGTGGGGGAAGCCGCCTCGGATGAAATATACGTACCCACGCGAGGCTCGGACTGGTTCGACGCCGGGAACTGGCAGAGGCTTCAGGAGCATACCTGGACGGAAACGGACACCAAGCTCAAAGACTCCTGGCTGGATGCCTTTAGAGGTATAGCGCGTGCTAATGTCACGCTGGAAGCGCTGGAAAATTCTACCAGTGAATCGGACCTCCTACCGGCCTTCAAGGCGGAAACGCGGTTTCTAAGGGCGTTTCATTATTGGTGGCTGCTCGATCTGTTCGGCAATGTGCCGATAGTAACCGACGCGACCCCGAACCCGGACAATCCGCCAGTGCAAAAAACCCGACAGGAAGTATACGATTTCATCGTGAGTGAGACCATCGCAGCGTTGCCGGATCTCAAGGAAGAACCAGCTTTGGGCCGGGCATCTAAAGGGGCTGCCAATGCTCTGCTGGCCACGGTATACCTGAATGCCGAGGTCTATACGGGAACAGCACAGTGGCAGAAAACCATAGACGCCTGTGATGCCGTGATTAACTCCGGTCTTTATGCCCTGCTTGCCACTCATAAAGACGTCTTTGCACTGGAAAATGAGGGTAACGTGGAGAATATCTTCGTGGTTGGCCATAATCCGGAAGGAGGAGTCGGATTAGTACGCCTCATGGCAACCCTGCATTATTCTCAACTGCCCTCGAGTCCCTGGAATGGATTCTCCGTCCAGGCCGACTTCTATAACAAGTTCGACAGCGACGATGCCCGTATCGACCAGTTGCTCATAGGGCAACAGTTTATATTAGGCGGACCGGCCGCCGGCGACTCAGCCTTCCAGCGTGACGGTAAGCCGTTGTTTTATACAGTCGATCTGGGCGCCTTTTTACAGGCCAACGAATCCCACGGTGTCCGTATGCTCAAGTGGCCAGTCGATCGTAATGCCAGCGGGGGTGATGCCGGTAACGACTTCGCCATTTTCCGCTACTCGCATATCCTGCTGGCCAAAGCGGAAGCCAAGTTGATGATGGGTGCCGACGCGGAGGCCCTCACCCTGGTTAACCTGGTAAGGGAACGTAATTTTGATCCTGATAAACCATTGGCGGCCATAACTCGCGAATTGATCCTGGATGAGCGCGGCTTTGAGCTGCTGTGGGAGAGTTTCCGCCGGCAGGATCAGATCAGGACGGGGCGCTTTGATGATGCCTGGGCAAATAAAGCTGCCAGTGCGGAATATAGAAATCTCTTTCCCATCCCGCAGACTCAGATGGATGCCAATCCCAACCTGGTCCAGAATACGGGGTATTGATGCTCGTGAGGTAGATTGTTTTCATATTGACAGCATAAATCCCTTAGATGAAAGCGGCAGAAACATTCTGCCGCTTTCGCATTTATATCGCAGGATACCTCACCCCTAAATCGCTCTCCTTGAGGAGAGGCCTGCCCGTAGCCGGCCAGCCTCGACGTGCCGTCTACGGCGAGTCCGGTGAGGTGGGACTTCACGCCTGTCCCGCCAAAAGCGGGGATGTGAATGGGGTGAGGTTGCTGAGTTACACTTACCAATTGAATTCAGATATAAATTACACCCCATGAGCATCGTGAAAGCCGTCACATATGTTTGTGGAATATCTCTAATTCTGCTGTTATCCTGCAACGAGAAACCACCAGCCATTCTAAATATTCAGGTCGATAAGCTGTTCACCTTGCTTCCCGATGAGTATACGAATCTGAAATTTGAAAACAGGTTGGTCGATGAGATGGATTTCAACGTATTTAAGTACCGCAATTATTTTAACGGCGGTGGTGTGGCCATCGGGGACGTCAACGGCGATGGCCGGCCGGATGTGTATCTGGTGGCCAATCAGCTGCCCAATAAATTGTTCCTGAACCAGGGTGATTTCCGCTTTCGGGATGTAACCCGAAAGGCCCGGGTGGCTGGTACCCATAAGTGGTCCACCGGGGTATGCCTGGTTGACGTCAACGGTGATGGGCGCTTGGATATTTATGTCTGCAACTCGGGCAATATCAAGGGTGATAACCGCGCCAATGAACTCTTTATCAATCAGGGAAATAATAAGGACGATGTCCCCATCTTTGTAGAGGCTGCCGCTGAATACGGCATCGCTGACCGGGGGTTTTCCACCCATGCCGCCTTCTTCGATTATGACCGCGATGGTGACTTGGATCTTTACGTACTCAATAACGCCTTCCGGGCCTTGAGCACCTTTGATTTATCGACCAATCTGCGCCATGAACGGGATCCCTACGGTGGAGACCATTTATATCGAAATAATAATGGCAGATTCGTGGACGTCAGTGAGGAAGCCGGTATTTACGGGAGCGTGATTGCATTTGGATTGGGGGTATCGGTCTCCGATCTCAACAATGACCGCTGGCTGGATATTTATGTGGCCAATGATTTTTTCGAGCGGGACTATCTATATATCAACAACCGCGATGGCACCTTCACGGAAAAACTGGAGGAGATGATTGGGCATACCAGTCTCGCTTCCATGGGCGCAGATATTGCCGATCTCAATAATGATGGGTTGATGGATATTTACGCCACTGATATGCTTCCGGAAGATGATTACCGCTTGAAAACTACTTTCACCTTCGAATCCGTCGATTTCTATGATAAGAAAATCAAATGGGGCTATTACCATCAGCTGTCACGCAATACGCTCCAGTTGAATAACGGTTTTGGTCCGGGAGATGACCTGTCATTCAGTGAAATCGGGTTGCTGGCCGGGGTGGCGGAGACCGATTGGAGCTGGGGGGCAAACATTGTTGACTTGGACAACGATGGCCTCAAGGATATCTTCGTATCAAATGGAATATTTCGGGATGTGACGGATCAGGACTACATTGCCTATCTGATGCAGCAAGAAAATATCCGGATAATTTTAAGCGCCGACCGCGTCGATTTCACCGAGTTGATTCAAAAAACTCCCTCGACTAAGCTCTCAAATTATGCTTTTCGAAATAATGGAGATTTAACCTTCGCCAACCTGGCTGAGGAATGGGGATTGGATATTCCGAGCTTCTCAAGCGGCGTTGCTTATGGCGATCTTGACGGGGATGGCGATAATGATCTGGTGATTAACAATGTCAACCAACCGGTTTTTGTGTTTCGCAACGAGACCGATTCCCTGACCGCTAATCATTATTTAAAGGTGCAACTGGTGGGAGAGGG
>JACZSB010000285.1 GCA_022574435.1 Fidelibacterota bacterium | reverse complement strand
GGCCAGGCGTTCCATGCGGTCGTGCATCCGCAGCTGCTCGATGAGCTCGCCCAGATCGCCGTCCGTGATCTCGGCCAGCTTGTAAAGGGTCAGGTTGATGCGGTGGTCGGTGACCCGCCCCTGGGGATAATTGTAGGTGCGGATCTTGGCGCTGCGGTCCCCGGTGGATATCATGCTGCGGCGGGTTTGAGCACGTTTTTTCTCCTGTTCGGCCACCTGGGAAGCATACAGCCGGGCGACCAATACCTTCATGGCTTTCTCGCGGTTTTTATGCTGCGATTTCTCATCCTGGCAGGTAACCACGATGCCGCTGGGCAGATGGGTGATGCGCACGGCGGACTCGGTTTTGTTCACATGCTGGCCGCCGGCCCCCGAGGCGCGGTAAGTATCGACTTTTAGATCGCCGGGCTCAATGTCCACCTCCACTTCATCCGCTTCCGGCAGGACGGCCACCGAGGCTGCGCTGGTGTGGATGCGCCCACTGGATTCGGTGGCCGGTATCCGCTGCACCCGGTGCACGCCGCTTTCATACTTCAAGTCACCGTAGGCCCCTTTCCCCTTGACCGATACGATCACTTCCTTGACGCCGCCCGCCTCGGCCGCGGAGAGTGAGAGCACCTCAACGGTCCAGTTGCGGCGCTCGGCGTAGCGGGTATACATGCGGTACAGGTCGCTGGCGAACAGGGCCGCTTCCTGGCCGCCGGTGCCACCCCGGATTTCCAGAATGGTATTCTTATCGTCGTGGGGATCTTTGGGCAGAATGAGGATTTTGAGCTGCTCCTCCAGAACCTGGAGCCGCTCCCGTAGTGCGGGAGCTTCCTCCTGAGCCAGCTCCTTCAATTCAAGATCGCCACCTGCGATCAGCTCCTCGGCTTCCTTCAGGCGCTCGACTGTGTCGATATATACCCGGGCCTTCCCAGCCACCTCATCGAGCTCGCTGTGCTCCTTGGCCAGGATAGCGTATTGCTGGGGGTCCGCCGCCACCGCAGGATCGGACATCCGTTCCGCCAACTCCTGGTGCCGCTGGATGATCTCCTTCAGTTTCTCAAGCATAGCTTTGTCTTACGCCAGCGCCTCGGCTACGTACTGCCGTCGCTCCATACGGGGCGGCTGCTCTCCGAAAGCTTCCTGCAATGACTCCAGCGCCACCGCCAGACGCTGCTCGCCGGGCTCGCGGGTAGCGATATCCTGCAGCCTCAGTCCCGGTTGTGACAGGCAATGCGCCAGCCACAGGTATTGATAACGGGCGGTGAGCTGCAGAGCTTCACAGCCGATGCCGCCCACCAAAATCCGCCATTGGGCCGCCGCCAGGGTCAGGAACGAGATGCGCATGCTTCCGGATATGGATCGGGGCGGGGTCACTGGCCCTGCGACTAACCCACAGGGGCATTTGCCCGGTACCGGCAGTGAGCAGCTAGCCGGCGGCTGCGGGGATTTTATACTTCCGGCGGAACTTCTCGACCCGGCCGGCGGTATCCACCAGTTTCTGCTTTCCGGTGTAGAAGGGATGGCAGGCGCTGCATATTTCCACCCGTAATTCCTTGACTGTGGACCTGGTCTGGAAACTGCTGCCACAGGCACAATGTACCGTCACTAAATAGTATTTGGGGTGAATGTCATTTTTCATGTTAATTACTCCTCAAGTCAAACCCGCTACGGCGTCTGCGATGCGCTGGCCGGCGGTAATGATATCTTCATCAGAAACGGCGTAGGAAAACCGCACATGCCGGTTGTCGCCGAAGGCCTCCCCACTGACAGTGACCACGTGGGCGGCGGTTAGGATGAACTCGGTTACATCATCCGGCGACTCCAGCGGCCGGCCATCCCAGTTTTGGCCGAACAAGCCGCCAACATCAGGGAAAACGTAGAAAGCGCCGCCCGGTTCCCCACATTTAATCCCCGGAATGGCTGTGAGCCGTTCCACCACCAGCCCACGGCGGCGCTGGAAAGCAGCTTTCATCTCCTGCACCACGGACTGGTCCCCGGTGAGGGCCGCCACAGCCGCCATCTGGCCGATGGAGTTGGGGCAGGAAGTGCTCTGTCCCTGGAGGCGAGACATGGCCTTTACCAGTTCCACCGGTCCGGTCATGTAGCCGATACGCCAGCCGGTCATGGCATAGGTCTTTGAACAACTCTGGAAAGTGAGAATCTTCTCGAAATCGGGATCGATGGCCGCCGCCGAAACGAACGGTTCGTCATAGGCCAGCGCCTCGTAGCACTCATCGGTCAGCAGCCACAGGTCATGTTTACGGGCCAGCCCAATTATCTGCTCCACCGCGGCTCTGCTCCAGACCCCGCCGGTGGGGTTGGAGGGGGAGTTCATGATTATTCCCTTGGTGCGGGGGCCGATGCGATCCTCAAGTTCGTCGAACAGCGGTTCGAACCGCCGCTGCGAGTCGGTGCCGACTACCACCGGGGTGGCGTGCGAAAAATTAACGAACTCGGGAAATGAGACCCAATAAGGCGCGAAGATGATCACCTCGTCCCCTTGCTGAAACAGGGCCATGCAGGCATTGAACAGTGAATGCTTGGCGCCATTGCTGGCGATCACCTGTTCCGGAGATACCTTGATCCCGTTGTCCCTAGCCAGTTTAGCCACTATAGCCTCCCGCAGCTGGGGCAGGCCGGGAGCGGGCGTGTAGCGGGTAAAGCCGTCGGCAATGGCCTGCTGCGAAGCGGCCACGATGTGGTCCGGGGTGGGAAAGTCGGGTTCTCCCACGGACATATTAATTACCTCCACGCCGGCGGCCCGCAGCTCGGCGGCCCGGGTGGTCATGGCCAGCGTGGCTGACCCTTTAACCCTGGATACTCTATCTGCAAACTTCATCTCAGCGCCCACATTTCGGGATCAAAGTTGGAAGAGAAAGTTGTTGGAAACAAGCCACCTTTTAGATCGCTCATGACAACATACCAACGATTGTGCCCAGCCCCTTGGTGATGCCGTTGCCCAGACCGAGGTAATCGGGCAGTTGCATGTTGCTGGTAAAGTAACCCTTGAAGGAGCCGCTGCCCTGATCCTCCACCACCCGGGGGCTGAGCGACTGCAATTTGACTCGCACACTGACGGTAAAGTCAGGCGTCAGGCCCAGTTCGCGGGCGATGAACAGCAGGTTCTGCACCAACACCCGGTTCAGGTAATTGACCCGCTCCAGGGGCAACAACAATTTGTAATGGGTCAGTGAGCGCCTGTTTAGGGCTACCCAGGGAGTGATGAATTTATAGCGCCGGTAGTGATCGGCGGGCTGGTCGTCGATTGCTCCGTCCTGCGGTGTCTCACTCCCCATGACTTTGAAAATCTGATCGTCCACCGTCAGGCTGTCAAGTTGCTCTTGGAATGATTTGACCGGTTCGTAGCCCCGTCCCAGACCGAAAATGCACAGTTGGTTGCGCAAAACCTTTACCTGGACCCGCGGATAACGGAATTGTTCCCGATAGTGCCCATCGATAAAAGGGATAATGGCATGGTTCGGGAATTTTCTGATCATGGCCCCCTTGAGCAGATAGGGGGTGACGTTCACTGGCGGGTCGGTGATAAACCGGACACAGACAGCCTGGCCCAGGCCGGTGGCCTCAACCGCCGGGTCGCCATCCCCGCTCTGCGGACCACCGAGCATCTAAGTGCTCATTGAATCGAGAAATTCCCGGTTGGTCTTGGTGCGTTGCAGTTTATCCAGCAGGAACTCAATGGCCTCCGCGGGATTCATGTTATTGAGCAGCCGCCGCAGGATCCAGATACGGGACAAGTCCTTGCGGGAGAGCAGCTTATCCTCCCGGCGAGTGCCGGACCGGTTGATGTCAATGGAGGGGTAGACCCGACGGTCGCTAAGGTTGCGGTCCAGGACCAGTTCCATGTTGCCGGTGCCCTTGAATTCCTCGAAGATCACGTCGTCCATCCGGCTGCCGGTATCCACCAGGGCCGTGGCGATGATGGTGAGACTGCCGCCCTCCTCGATCTTCCGGGCAGCGCCGAAAAAACGCTTGGGCTTTTGAAGAGCATCGGCATCCACACCCACTGACAGGATTTTGCCGCTGTGGGGAATCACCGTGTTATGCGCCCGGGCC
>JACZSB010000284.1 GCA_022574435.1 Fidelibacterota bacterium | reverse complement strand
CGAAGCGTGGCGGCGAACGCAGCCAACGGACACTCGGCGCGTCCCGACACTCGCGGAGGGGCTGTGGTGTGACGGCACGGTACACGGCACTGGGCGTACGTCAGTCCGCGAATACGGAAACGTCCGCATCGTCGATCGTGTCGTGGCCATCGAATGCACCACCCAACACTCAGATGTCGGTCAGATGCTGTCACTCGCCTGTACTGTCGCCGATGCTCTCCACCGGCACATCCAGCTTGTGCAGCAGCGTCAGATACAGATTTATCAGCGGAGTCTCGTCCGCATACCGGATGTGGCGGCCCCCGCGGAGCTGGCCTGCTCCCCCGCCGGCCAAGAAGATCGGCAGGTGCTGGATGTTATGAAGGTTGCTGTTGCCATGCCGCTCCCATACAGGATCATCACCTGGTCCAGAAGCGAGCCATCGCCGTCCGGCGTCGCGCGCAGCTTCTGGACGGAGTACGACAACAACCCTGCGTGATAAGGGGCGCGCGCTACGGCAAGGCAAACGCCAGGACGGTATTCGATGCGATCACGGCGACATACTGCGTGCCATTGACTTCATATGTCATCGGGCTCGAACGAATCGTGCGTCCCGCATCGTAGTGGAAGACCTGCGCTCCCGTTTCGGCGTGAAACGCGTAGAAGCCGCCGTCCTCGGTCCCCTGGAAGACGAGATCGCCCGCGGTGGTCAGGCTACCGCTCGAGGCGCCGAAGGTGAGCGCCGGCAGGACCTGCTGCCACACGTCCTCTCCGCTGGCCGGCTCGTAGGCCGTCAGCGTCATCGTCGGCGGGTAGGCCGGGTTCTTCGTGCTCGTGCTCGCCCACAGCGGTCGTTGAACGCGGGCGCCCGGAACGCCTGCCCAACCGAGGCCCGAAAAGTATTAGCACCCCAATCAAGGGTCATCCCTATGTTGGGACTGGTGGACGATCCGTATTCGGAGTGCCTGTCGAGCCGAATGCCCGGCACCACGCCCAAGTTTGACCACCGCCAAATATATTCCAGCCAGACCGCCGCAGTCCGGCTCTCCGGGTCCCACTGGTCCACATAAACCGAATCGCTAGCCTGGTACGTATATTTTTGGACCGCGGCCGCTCGCCGGCCAATGCCATCGAATCCTACCAACAGTCGCTGCCGGCCCAGCCGCGTTTCCAGTTGACCGGTCAGGGTAACACTATTGGCCACATACTCATTATCATTGACTATCGTTTCACCGGTGAGCCAGTCATCGTAGGTAGTGCGGAAATTGGTGGTGTTACTGGCCGGCCGAACCTTTAAGGTGAGACTCGCGTCGCTCCCCAAACCAAATTCCAGGGCCAGGAGTGCGTACAGTTTCAAGTTTTGCTGCCGGTCAAAGAGTGTGGTGACATCATTATTCCCATACTTGGTGGAACTGGCAGGCCTGGGCCCCGGCAGCCCCATATCCGAGGTAAAATACCCGGTGGAGAGCTGCACATTGACCCTTTCGCTTTCCCCTGTCAACTTCGCAAAAATATTCCGGTTCAGGAAATCGTCGTTGCCTCTCCAACCATCGGATCTGTCGACCGTGCCGGACAGCAAATAACCGGCCTTACCGGCGACACCCTCGGTCTGCAGATGGTATTTGCGGGTGTCAAAACTGCCCACCGAAATATTGGCACTGCTCCTATCGCGCGGCCGGCGGGTGATGATATTGATCACCCCGCCCAGGGCATTGGCGCCGTAGAGGTGTGAGGTAGGCCCGCGCACAATTTCAATCCGTTCGACCCCGGCCAAACTTATCTGGCTTAAATCGGTCAGGCCGGTAAACGGATCGAATATGGGCATACCATCCTGGATGACCAGCACCTGGGCGGACTGCGAACCCCTTAAGCTGGCGGTGGCCACGCCAGCCATGTTGTAGCTGCGCACATTGATCCCAGTGCTGGTTCTCAAGAGGTCGCCGGCATGGAGCGCGTTGCTCGATTCAACTTCCCGGCTCGAGATTACCTCCGTTGAAAGCGGCACTTCATTAACGGACTGATTTATTCTCGTTGCGGTCACCACGATTTCTGGTAGAATATATTTAGGTGTGGGCAATGCCTGTTCTTTTTCATCCACCTCCTGGGCCCATGCCAGAGGTGACCCTAGCGCGAACAAGCCCGTTAGAACGATACCGATGGCGATAATTTCATTTATTCTATTTCGTCTATTGTTGTTCACTTTTCCCTCCTGGTGGAAGCATCTTCGGGTTGGATAATTAACCGTAAGGTCCGGCAGTTCGAAAGTGGTGTTCGCTGGGATGAAGGGAGCGGAGTCCGCCACCGGCTGAGAGCGGCAGGCACCGGCGTTGCGGCCGGCAGCTGAACGGCCCTGAGGCCGCCCAGCCACAACAACAAACCGGCAATCGACTGATGAGATCGCGGCTTAAACAGAAACACCCCGGGTCAAGCCGCGGGGTGCTATGGGAAATCTATCGCTCACCTAAACCCCTCCCGCGAAGGTTTATAGGATAGCAGGTGTCTGGCTTATTCCCCGGCCCGCCGACAGTAGGCTGAGCGCGGGGAAATCACAGTTGCGGGGCAGCGCCTGGTTTTCACAGGACTTCCCTGTAAGGATGAGAACAAAAAACGTGGCCCGATGGCCGTTGGATGTTACAGCAAAGGTGAATTAAATACAAGCAATGTTGGGTCGATCGCTGCCTGCCTCACCGGGGATGGCCCCCTAAGTCAAGGGGCGCACGTAAATTTCGTCGGCGATCTCCTTGTCCAGGGCCAACTCCGTCTCGCCCAGGCGCACTACGAAGGCCGGTTTGCGCTGGTGGAGGTTGATCTCCGCCCCCGGATTGATCCCGAAGGCTGCCAGGCGGTCAAAACGCTTATGAAAGCTGGGGGTCAGGAAGGCCACCCGGGCCTGCTTGCCCACCTCCAACCGGGAAAGGCGGGTGATGAGGGGGGCCACATGAGCCGTGGCGTCATGCTTGACATCGCCGGGTGGAATCGGCCGTCCGTTGGGGTCCACCGTCGGCTGCCCCAGGAACGCGGCCACTTTGTCGGTCACTTCGTCGCTCAGGATGTGCTCGAACTCGCAGGCCAGCACTTCGCTCTCGTGTTCCGACACGTCCAGGACATCCATGAGCAGCCTTTGGGCGAGGCGGTGCCGCCGGATGATATTCCGGGCCCGGTCGCGCCCCGTGGGGGTAAAATCGAGCCGGCCATCCTTGATCACAAGCATGTCCGCATCCTGTAGCTCCACCAGGCAAGTGGGCAGATCGTATTCCCCCACGTCATGTTGGCACTGGACGTCGAGGTCGGCAACTTCCGTCCGGCCATCCTCCTGGGCGATCCAGACGGCCTCCAGGATTTCGTCAATAAGATGGGAGTTCATGTGGGGCTTTATCCTTTTTGCGAAACAACAGTGATTTTAACAGATTAATGGTTTTGGACTCGGTAAGAAATTCATAGTCGCAGTAGGGGCACTTGATCATGGTGCAACCCTTGTTGAACGCGCAACTGGTGTGACAGTTCTCGTGGCCGGGATCGAACTCGGAGTTGCATAGGGGACAGGTAATCATCAGAACTCTACCTGCAGAATTCTAAGGGTCCAGTTCACGGCACTACCGACGAAAATAGCAAAGGGGAGCACGAATGCCGTCATACCCAACGCTATTTTCCAGCCGTGCTCCTTGATAATCATGAAGAAGTTGGCAATGCAGGGCATGAACAGGGTGATGACCACCAGGCTCACCAAGGTCTGGATGGGGTCCAGCTGCCCGGCCCGGGCCAGGACAAATAGGCCGGCGGCGCCATAGTCACGGCGTAGAAAGCCCATGATAAACGCAGCCGTGGCCTCTTTGGGCAACCCTAACATGGTCTGAATCACGGGACCGGTGGCGGTCTCCAGCCAAGCCAGAATGGCCAGGCGATCCATGACGAACAGCAGGAAGGTCCCCAGGAAGAACAGGGGCACGGCTTCCCGGAGGTACCACTCCAGGCGCGCCATGGTTTTGATGACGATGTTACTCAGCACCGGCCGGCGCAGGGGGGGCAGCTCGAGCAGGAAATCAGACGTCTGGCCGGGTAACACTTTAGCCGAGAGATAGCCCACGGAAAAGAGGATCAT